>NZ_JBSHAM010000003.1:0-268015 GCF_053611505.1 Amycolatopsis sp. NPDC054798
CGCCGCGCACGAGGAGCCGCACGCTGCGCTTTCAGGACAATGCTTTCGCCGCCTTCGCCAGCGATCCGGCGTCCCCGCGCAGCAACAGCGTCGTCACCACCGTCGCTTCCCACGCCGACAATTCCTCGCGGATCTTCTCCGCGGGCCCGATCAGCGAAGTGTCCTCGACCAGCGACGTCGGAATCGCCTTGACCGCTTCTTCCTTCCGCCCCGCCAGGTAAAGCTCCTGGACCTTGTCCGCGACGTCCGCGTACCCGAGCCGGGCGAAGACGTCGTGGTGGAAGTTCACGCTCTTCGCGCCCATTCCGCCGATGTACAGCGCCAGCGCGGGCTTGATGAAGCTCGCCGCCTCTTCGACGTCGTCGTGCACGATCACCGGCACCGACGCGGCCACCTCGAAATCGGCCAGGCTCCGCCGCGCGCCCGGGCGGGCGAACCCTTCCTCCAGCGCGGCCCGGTAGAAGGCGTCCGATTTGGGCGAGAAGAACAGCGGCAGCCAGCCGTCGCAGATCTCGGCGGCCAGCGCGACGTTCTTGGGGCCTTCGGCGGCGAGGTAGATCGGCAGGTCGGCGCGCAGCGGGTGGACGGTCGGCGTCAGCGGTTTGCCCAGCCCCGTCCCGCCTTGCAGCGGCAACTGGAAGAACTGCCCGTCGATCGTCACCGGTTCCTCGCGGGCCAGCACTTTGCGCACGATTTCGACGTACTCGCGCGTGCGCGCCAGCGGCTTCGGATACGGCTGGCCGTACCAGCCCTCGACCACCTGCGGCCCGGACGCGCCCAGCCCGAGCACGAACCGGCCACCCGACAGGTGGTCCATGGTCAGCGCGGTCATCGCAGTCGCGGTCGGCGTGCGCGCGGACATCTGCACGATGTTCGTGCCGAGCTTGATCCGGCTGGTCGCCGCTCCCACCCAGGCCAGCGGCGTGAAGGCGTCCGAACCGTACGCCTCGGCCGACCACACCGAGTCGAACCCGAGCCGTTCGGCTTCGAGCACGGTCTCCCGCGCGCCCGGGATCGGCCCGCTCCCCCAGTACCCGAGGTGAAAGCCCAGCTTCATCAAGCCCTCCTGATCTCCAGGTCCGTGAAGGACTCCTTGAGGGAATCAGATTCCCTCAAGGAGTCCTTCACGGCACGTCCGGCGAGTAGTGCTCCGGTTTCCCGCGCTCGGCGAGCGGCGGAAGATTGCGGCGCGGGGTTTCGACCGGCGGCGTCCCCGGGGCCAGTTCGCCGCGGGCGCGCCGCCAGCCCGCCCGTGCCCGCGGATGGTAGCGGCGGTCGTGCGGGATCAGCGCGAACGCCGCGTTGATCAGCTTGCCGACGCGGCGGTGGCGGCGGGCGTCCCGTTCGGTCCAGCGGAAGCCGAGCAGATCGCGCACTTCCGGGTCGTACAGGCCGACGGTCAGCCACACGAACTGTTTCGCGATGATCTTCGCGACCGGTTTCCACAGCGGATCCGGCAGCCACGGCAGGAACGGCGGCTTCGCGATGCCGCGGAGGTCGAGGACGTCGCGCGTGGCTTTGTTGTCCTCCAGCACTTCCGCGCACATGTGCTTCCAGTACCGCTGGAAGTCCTCCCACGATTCCGGCACCGGCCGCATCGTCATGTCGTACATCCGCCACCAGCGCACGTGTTCGTCGAACAGCGTGCGCTTTTCCTCTTCGCCGATGCCGCCCATGAAATTGTCGGCGATCAGGACGGTGCTGACGAAGAACGTGGAATGCGCCCAGTAATAGGTGTCCGGGTCGAGCGCGTGATAGCGGCGGCCTTTCGCGTCCACGCCCTTGATGCGATCGTGGTAGCCGCGCACCTCCAGCGCCGTGCGGTGCGCGCGCGGGCCGTCGTACACCACGCCGCCGATCGGGTACAGCGAGCGGAAAAGCCGCTGCCAGCGTTCCTCGAAGAACCTCGAATGCTCCTCGACGCCCGCGCCGAGGCCCGGGTGCATGTTCTGCATCGACCCGGCCCACAGCGCGATCAGCAGCCCGCGCCAGTCCCCGAAGTACTTCCAGGTCAGCGAGTCCGGCCCCAGCGGCTCCGGTGCGGCCCTGCTCATCGCGCCTCCTCGGCGGGTCGGCGAAGTGACTACAGCTGTTGTCAGGTTAGGATGTGACAACATCTGTGGTCAACTCGGGACGGGAGCGGGTATGCCGGGCCGCACGTGGGCGGGCACGACGCTGGACGACCGCAAGGCCCAGCGCCGCGCGCAGCTGCTGGCCGCCGGGCTCGACCTGCTCGGCGCGCAGGGCAGCGCGGCGGTGAGCGTCCGCGCGGTGTGCCGGTCGGCGAAGCTGACCGAGCGGTACTTCTACGAAAACTTCGCCGACCGGGAAAGCCTCGTCGCCGCCGTCTACGAGGATGTCGGGGAGCAAGCCCGGCAGGCGCTGGCCGACGCGGTTTCCGACGAGGCCGATCCGGGCCGCCGCGCCGAACGCGCCGTCACCGCGTTCGTGGAACTGGTGCTGGACGACCCGCGCAAAGGCCGCGTGCTGCTGCTCGCGCCGCTGACCGATCCGGCGCTGACCCGCCGCGGGCTGCACCTCCTCCCGGTGTTCACCACGCTCGTCGGGGAA
Organism: Amycolatopsis sp. NPDC054798; assembly: GCF_053611505.1. Taxonomy (NCBI): domain Bacteria; kingdom Bacillati; phylum Actinomycetota; class Actinomycetes; order Pseudonocardiales; family Pseudonocardiaceae; genus Amycolatopsis; species Amycolatopsis sp. NPDC054798. The sequence goes on from NZ_JBSHAM010000003.1 coordinate 2,572, forward strand.
CAGCTGTCGCGCGGCGACGAAACCGGCCGCCAGCTCGTGGCGATCGGTCTCGTCGGCGCGCTGAGCAACGTGTTCATCGCTTACCTCGACGGCACGCTGAAGGTGAGCCGCGAGCGTCTCGTCGAGCACTGCGTGAAGCTCGTGCTCGGCGCGGACGCTTTCGACCCGGGCGCTCACTGAGCGGCTGCCCGCTCGTCGCGCAGCCGCAGCGCGATGTCGATGATCATGTCCTCCTGGCCGCCGACGTAGCGTTCTTCGCCGACCTTGTAAAGGATTTCGTGCGCCGGGACGCCGTAGCGCTCGGCGGCGCGTTCGGCGTGCAGCAGGAAACTGGAGTACACCCCGGCGTAGCCCTGGATGATCGACGACCGGTCCATCACCGGCAGCCGGGTCAGGTACTTCTTCACCACGTTTTCCGCGGCTTCCATCAGAACGTCTTTGTCCACCCCGGTTTTGACGCCGAGCCGTTCGAACGTCGCCGCGAGGACTTCCGTCGGCGAGTTGCCCGCGCCGGCGCCGAGCGCGGCGAGCGAACCGTCGATCTGCCGGGCTCCCGCGCGGTACGCGAGCACCGAGTTCGCGACGCCGAAGCTCAGGTTCTGGTGCCCGTGGTAGCCGACCTGGGCGTCGTCGCCGAGTTCCGCGACGAGCGCTTCGACGCGTTCGGACGCGTCGTCCAGGATCAGCGCGCCCGCGGAGTCCACGACGTACACGCACTGACAGCCCGCGTCGGCCATGATCCGGGCCTGCTTCGCCAGGTCCTCCGGCGACGACATGTGCGCCAGCATCAGGAATCCGACAGTTTCCAAGCCGAGATCGCGCGCGGCACCGAAGTGCTGGATGGACACGTCGGCTTCGGTGCAATGGGTCGCGATCCGGACCGCGCCCGCGCCGAGATCGGCCGCCGCGCGCAGGTCGGTGACCGTGCCGAGGCCGGGCAGCAGGAGCACGGCGATCTTCGCCCGCTTCGCTTCGTCGACCGCTGCGGCGATGAGCTTTCGCTCGTCCACCAAGGAAAAGCCGTAGTTGAAGGTCGAGCCGCCGAGGCCGTCGCCGTGGGTCACCTCGATCAGCGAGATGCCCGCGTCGTCCAGCGCGCGGACGGTGTCGCGGACCTGCTTCTCGGTGAACTGGTGCGCCATCGCGTGGCTGCCGTCGCGCAGAGTGGTGTCGACGAGCCGGACGTCGGTGTTGTTCACGCGGCCACCTCCTGAGCGGCGAAGAGATCGCCGACGCGCGCGGCGGCGGCGGTCATGATGTCGAGGTTGCCCGCGTACTTGGGCAGGTAGTCGCCGTTGCCGGCCACTTCGAGGAAGACGCCCACGCGGGCCTTGCCGCTCCAGTCCGGCCGCGGCGGGTCGAACTGCGGGTCGGCCTTGAGCGTGTAGCCCGGCACGTACTGCTGGACGTCTTTCACCATGCGGTGCACGGATTCGCTGATCGCGTCGAAGTCGGCGTCCGGGTCGACCGCGCAGAACACCGTGTCCCGCATGATCATCGGCGGGTCCATCGGATTGATGATGATGATCGCACGGCCCTTGCCCGCGCCGCCGACCTGTTCGATGGCGTGCGCGGTGGTCTCGGTGAACTCGTCGATGTTCGCGCGCGTGCCGGGGCCCGCCGACCGCGACGACACCGACGCCACGATCTCCGCGTAGGACACCGGAGTCACCCGCGAAACCGCGTGCACGATCGGGATGGTCGCCTGGCCGCCGCAGGTGATCATGTTGACGTTGCGGTCGGTCAGCTGGTCCGGCGGGTTCACCGCCGGGCAGGTGAGCGGGCCGACCGCGGCGGGCGTCAGGTCGATCGCGCGAATCCCGGCCTCGGCGTACCGCGGCGCGTTGGCTTTGTGCGCCTTCGCCGACGTCGATTCGAACACCAGCTGCGGCAGTTCCGCGCGCGAGAGCAGCCAGTCCACGCCCTCGGCGGACGTTTCGAGCCCGAGCTTCGCGGCGCGGGCGAGCCCGTCCGACGCCGGGTCGACGCCCACCATGTAGCGCACTTCCACGTGCTCGCTGCGCTGGAGTTTTGCCAGCAGGTCCGTACCGATGTTGCCCGGGCCGACGATCGCGGCCGTCACCTTGCGTTCCGCCATGCGGCCACGGTGCTCGCCGGGATGGGGCACACTCAACCCATGCGTACCACTGGACGGAACGGCGACGGGCTCGTGACCGCGCGCGTCGCCGCCGTGCTGGAAGCCTTCCGCCCCGGCGACGACGCGCTGGGCGTCTCCGAACTGGCCCGCCGGACCGGCCTCGCGAAGACGACCGTGCACCGGCTGGCCGGGCACCTGGCCGACACCGGCCTGCTGGAACGCGACGGCACTTCGGTCCGGCTCGGGCTGCGGCTGTTCGAGATCGGCCAGCTCGCGGTGCGCCGCCGCGGCCTGGTGGAGGCGGCGCGGCCGTACCTGGCCGATTTGCGGGAGGCCACGCGGAACACGGTGCATCTCGCGGTGCTCGAGGGCACCGAGGTGGTGTACCTGGATGTGCTGCGCGGGCCGGACGCGCCGGATCTGCCGTCGCGCACCGGCGGCCGGTTTCCCGCGCACGCGACCGGCGTCGGGAAAGCGATCCTGTCCTGCTCCCCCGACGACGTCGTGACCCGCGTGATCGAGGCCGGGCTGCCCCGGATGAGCCCGCGGACGATCACCGCGCCCGGGTTGCTGCGGCGGCAGCTGGCGCGCATCCGCGAGGACGGGATCGCTTTCGAGCGCGAAGAATCCGGCGTGGGCGTGGTGTGCGCGGCGAGCCCGCTCGTCGACGCGAACGGGCTCGCCGTCGCCGCAGTGTCGATCTCCGGCTGGGCCACCAGGATGCGGACGGAACGGGTCGCGCCCGCGGTGCGGACGGTCGCGCTCGCGTTGTCGCGGACGGTCGCCGAGACCTGATCAGCCCTTGCTCATCCGCAGGATCAGCGCGACCGCGTCCCCCGAATGCCCCTCCGGGGTCAGCACTTCCTGCAACAACAGACCGCGGATCGCGGCGACGGAGACGGTCGCCATGGTCCGCGCTTCCCTGGCGCCGTGCCCCTCGCGTTCCGCGAGCGAGGCCAGCATCTTGGTCAGGTCGTCCAGCGACTCGACCAGCTCGCGAAAGTCTTCCGGCCGGTACGCGGCCAGCCCTGCGACGTGGAAGAACCCGCGGACCCTCGACAGCTGCTCCGGGCGGGTGTAGGTCCGCCAGATCGCCATGACGAAGTCGTCGAAGGTGCCCTCCTTCGCCTTCTCGAACAGCGCCTCGTTGTCCCGGGATCGCTGTGCCTTGAGCATCGCCGCCAGCACCCCCGGCAGCGACCCGAAGTGGTAGCGCAGCAGGGCGTGGCTGGTCTCGGCCCGGGCGGCGACCTCGCGGAGCGACACGTCCGGCGACGGAAGAGTCCCGTCGAAGGCGTCGAGAAGCCGGGCCAGGAGGCGATCGCGGGCGTCGCCTTGAGGTTCCGTGCTTGACAAGCTCACCGTCACAGTTTATCCATTGGAAAAGAACGGTGCAACGGCGAAGGGACGGCTCGTGGGACGGTTTCAGGTAGTCGGCGCGACGGTCGCCGACGGGTCGGGGCGCGATCCCGCCGACGTCGCCGTCACGGTCGAAGACGGTTTGATCGCCCCGCCCGGCGCGGCCGGGGAACGCTTCGCTGCCGACGGGCTGACGATGACGCCCGGCCTGATCGACGCGCACGTGCACCTGGGCTTGTCGAGCCCGATCCAGCCGCAGTTCTCGTTCCAGCTCAGTGCCGCCGAGATCGCGGCGGACATCTTCGCCACCGCCGGTGCGACGCTCGACGCCGGGTTCACGACCGTCCGGGACACCGGCGGGATCGACGGCGGTGTCGTCACCACGATCGCCAAAGGCAAGGTCAGAGGGCCGCGAGTGCTGTCGTGCGGGCCGGTTCAGTGCCAGACCGGCGGACACGGCTACTACGGAGCCGAGTGGGAACCGACCGAGCTGTGGAACAGTCACCACATCCCAGGTCTCTGCGCGCTCTCCATGATGGCGGGCAACGCCGACGAACTGCGAAGCAACGTGCGCGAGGCCTTCCGTCGCGGTGCTTCCTTCCTGAAGCTCTGCGTGACCGGCGGAGTGGTCAGCGTGCACGACAACCTGACCGACACCCAGTTCACCGTCGAAGAAATCGCCGTCGCGGTGCAAGAAGCCGCGGCGCGAGGTACCTACGTGACGGTTCACGCACACAACAACGAAGGCATCCGGAACGCGATCGAAGCCGGGGTGCGCTGCGTCGAGCACGGCACCGACATCGACGAGTCCACGGCCGCGCTGATGGCCGCACGCGACGTCGCGCTGGTGCCCACGTTCGCTGTTGTCGAGCAATTGCTGCACAACACCGCTGGAGCCGGGCTCGGCGAGTCTACCCGCGATCGCGTGCTGGGCGTTCGCGAGCGGATGGCCGAGGCGCTGGCCGCGGCGAAGGAGGCCGGGGTGCGGATCGGGCTGGGGTCCGATCTCATCGGCCCGGCTCAGGAGCGTCGCGGGGAAGAACTCCGGCTGCGCGCAGCGCTCGAAACGCCGATGGAAGCGCTCGTCGCGGCCACCAAGACCAACGCCGAGATCCTCGGCCTTTCCGACGAAGTCGGCGTGCTCGCTCCGGGCATGCGGGCAGACTTCGTGCTCTGGAACGGAAATCCGCTCGAAAAACCGGAGCTTTTCGCCGACCCCGCCAATGCCGTTGTCGTCGTCCAAGCCGGACGCGTTGTAAAGGATCTCCGATGAGCACTATGTGGCAGGGCTGCCTCGCCGACACCGACTACTTCGAAATGCGTTCCCGCAGCGGGCACGCCTACGGCATCTGGGTCACCACGCCGCCGGGCTACGACCCCGCCACCACGCGGGTGCCGGTCGTGTATGTACTCGACGGCAACTGGGCCGTGGGCATGACGGCTCCGCTCATCGTCACCCAGGCGGATCCCATGCAGCAGATCCAGCCCTATCTCCAGGTCAGCGTCGGCTACGCGGGCGAGGAAGCACAGGACTGGGCACGGCTGCGCAACCGGGATCTCGTGCCGCCCGGCGAGCCCGTCGCCCAGGAGTTCGTCGATGCGGTGGAGATGGGAATCGAAACGGGCAGGATGACCCGCGAGGAGGCCGACGCCTACCTCGCCGAACTGCGCGACAGCCGCGCCGACGAGTTCCTGTCCTTCCTCGCCGGCGAACTGCACCCGCTGATCGAACGCGGCTACCACGCGGCCCCGAGCGGACACGGCCTCTTCGGTTATTCCTACGGCGGGCTTTTCAGCCTCTACGCCTGGCTCAGCGGCAACCCGCTCTTCGAGAGCATCGGAGCGGGCAGCCCTGGCGTCATCGGCGAGGACAGTCAGGTTTTCGCCCAGCTCCGCGAGCTTGGCGACAGCTTGCCTGCCGCCAAGCTGCACGTGACCGTCAACGACCAGGAGCTGTTCGGAGACCTGCCCGTCTACCAGAGCCTCGCGAAGCACACAGCGACCTTCCTGCACCGCCTCACGTCCCGCGACGGAGCCGTCACCAGCGCGGTCCTGCGCGAAACGCACGTGACCGGTCTGCAGGCCTCGTTCCTCAGCTACCTCAGGACCTGCCGGGCCCAGTAGCCGCGACGTGCACCGTCGGTCGCCGGGAGGCCCACGGCATCGCCTCCTCCAGGAACGCCGCGACCCGCAGCAGCAGCGACTCCGAGCACACCGGACCGCCCAGCTGAACCCCGATCGGCAGTCCCCGCGACGACTGGCCCAGCGGCAGGCTGATCGCCGGGGCGCCGATCTGGTTGAACAACGGCGTGAACGAGCACGCGTCGAAAAGCTGCCTCGTCCACTCCGCCGCGGCGAGGTCGGCGTTCGCGTCGAGACAGCCCAGCGGCAGCGCCGGGGTGTTCACCGTCGGAGTCAGCAACAGGTCGTACTCGGTGAAGAACCGGCCTGCCGCACGGGAAACGACGTTCATCGTGCCCAGTGCCGCGGTCAGTTCCGTCGCGCTGAGCGAGCGGCCGTACTCGACGCACGCCCAGGTGGTGCGTTCGAGGTTTTCCGGGCTCGCCGCGACCCCGGTCAGCGCTTCTATCCCAGCGACCGAACCGGCCAGGAATCCCGACCACAGCACGTGGTTCGCGTGCAGGAACGACTCCCATTCGAAAACGGGCGTCGCGCGTTCGACGCGGTGGCCCGCCGCCTCGAGCACCTCAGCGGTCGCCTCGACGGCGCGCGCCACCTCCGGGTCGACGTAGCTGCTCGCCCAAGATTCGGTGTGCACCGCGATCCTGAGCCGCCCCAGTTCCGCCCCGACCTCGTCCAGCCACGGGCGCGCGGGCGGCGCGAGAACGTACGGGTCGCCCGGATAGCTCACCGCCACCTCGTCGAGCAGGGCCGCGGTGTCCCGAACCGACCGCGACACCGCGAGTTCGACGCCCATGCCGTACAACGGATCGGCGAAGCCGGGGCCGGCGGGCACGCGGCCGCGGGTCGGCTTCAGCCCGACCAGTCCGTTGCACGCGGCGGGCACGCGGATCGACCCGCCGCCGTCGTTGGCGTGCGCGATCGGGAGCGCCCCGGCCGCCACGAGGGCCGCCGAACCGCCGCTGGACCCGCCCGCGCTGTGCGCGACGTTCCACGGGTTGCGCGTCGAACCGTAGGCCAGCGCTTCGGAATTGCCGTTGAACCCCAGCTCCGGCGTGGTGGTGACCGCCAGCGTCGCCAGGCCCGCCGCGCGGAAGCGCTCCATCAGGTGGGTGTCCTCCGGCGGCACGACGCCCTTGCCGAGCAGCCGCGTGCCCATCCGGGACGGCACTCCGGCGGCGTGCAGGACGAGGTCCTTGATCGCGAACGGAACCCCGGCGAACCGGCCGTCGCGCGAGTAGTCGAGCGGGCGCTGGAACGGGCCGTCGGCGACCGCGTTCAGCTCCGGGTTCACCCGGACGATGGCTTCGATCGCCAGTGCGGCGACCTCTTCGGCGGTGACCTCGCCGGACGCGATGACCGCGGCGAGCGCGGTCGCGTCGAGGGCGGCGTATTCGTCGAGGCGCATTGGGTCTCCTTCGGCCGGGGGTCCCGGACGCTACGCGCGGGCGCGGACGGCGGCATCGGCCGAAAAGCCGTTCCGCTCCCGCCGCGAAGGTGCGCCGGTTGACATTCCGGACAACGGGCGTTCATGCTCCAGTCCGGCAGCGGAGGTTCGGAGCATGACCGCGGATGTGCAGTGGTGGACCCGGCTCGCCCGGGAGGTGCGCGCCGCCGGCCGCGGCGAACTGCCCGTCGAAGAGCCGCTCCGCGAGGTACGGGACAAGCTCGGGTTCGCCTGCGCCGCCTTGGTGAGCGGCAGCAGGCAGCGCACCGCGACGGTCAACCTCGGCTACCCGGCGGACATGCTCGGGTACCTGACCACGACCTATCGCTGGAAATGCCCGATTCACCTGCGCGCGGCCCGGTCGGGCCTGCCGCTGCGCTTCGCCGACGTCCCGGACGTCCACGAGACCAGGACGTACCGGGAAGGCATTAAGCCCTACGGTTTCCGGGAAGGAGTGACGCTGCCGCTCGCGCCGGGCACCGGTCCGGAGCGGAGTTTTGTGGCGCTGAGTTCGACCCACGACCGGCCGCTGGACGACGAATCCGTCCTCGCGCTCACGATGCTGTCCCATGACCTCGCCGCGCTGGCCGACCCCGGCGCCGAGCCGGGCGATTCCGCGGCCGATGCGGTGCTGTTCGTCTCGCGGGACAAGGTGGAGGTGCGCTCGGCCTTGGTGGAGCAGTTGCCGCTCAGCGAGCAGGAATTCAGGCTCGCCGCACGATGCGCGACGACCAGCCGGACCGGATTCCGCCACCGGGACTCCGAAGGGACCTGGTGGCGGGTGCTGGCGCGGGCGCACCGTCCCGACGGAGCGCTGCTGCGGGTCTGGCGCGTGCCCGAGCCAGGGCCGTTGACCGGCCGGGAGCTGGACGTGATCGGCCTGGTCGCGCGCGGATGGCCGAACGAACGGATTTCGGCGGCGCTGGGGATCGCGGTCCGGACCGTGCGCAGCCACGTCGAGTCGGCGCTGGTGAAGCTCGACCGCCCGAACCGGACCGCTCTGGCCCGGCACGCGCTCGAACACGACCTCGACTCTCTTCGCGCGCTGGACGCCGCCCGACGCTGAGCAGATTGTGTCACAATCCTTGCGCCAGCCCTGCCGTCGTGCTTGACTCCTCCTGCCCATGAGTGGCGGAAACACCGGCGCGGCAAGCAGTTCACCGGGCCAAGATTGTGTACCGATATTCCCGGTGGCCAGGAGGCAGCGGATGACCACGTTCGAACCCGAGCACCTGCCCCGGCAGCCGGTCAAACGGCGGCTGCCCCGGCCGTCGGAGATCCGGCCGCTGCTGAAGTTCCGGCAGCCGCGGTTCGACGTCCGCGAACGCCGCCTCGCCGCCGCGCACACCATCGACGACCTGCGCACCATCGCGCGCCGCCGCACTCCCCGGCCGGTGTTCGACTACGTCGACGGCGCGGCCGAGCAGGAGATCAGCATCGGCCGGGCGCGGCAGGCGTTCGAGAACGTCGAGCTGCATCCGCGCGTGCTGCAGGACGTCACCGAGGTGGACGCGTCGGCGTCAGTCCTCGGTGGACAGTCCGCCTTGCCGCTCGTGCTCGCGCCCACCGGGTTCACGCGCATGATGCACCACGAGGGCGAGATCGCCGTCGCCCGCGCGGCCGCCCGCGCCGGGATCCCTTACGTGCTCTCGACAATGGGCACCACCGATCTCGAAGACGTCCGCGCCTGCGCACCCTCCGCCCGCCAGTGGTTCCAGCTCTACCTCTGGAAAGACCGTGCCGCGAGCGAAGCGCTGGTCGAACGCGCGGCGCGCGCCGGGTACGAAGCGCTCGTCCTGACGGTCGACACCCCGATCGGCGGGGCGCGGATGCGCGATGTCCGCAATGGACTGACCATCCCGCCCACGCTCACCGTCCGCACGCTCGCCGGGATCGCCGTGCGGCCGTCCTGGTGGCTGAACCTGCTGACCACCGAACCGTTGCAGTTCGCCGCGCTCAGCAACTTCGACGGGACGGTCGAAGAGCTGATCGGCACGATGTTCGACCCGTCGCTGACCGTCGATGACCTGCGGTGGCTGCGCGAGCTGTGGCCGGGAAAGCTGATCGTCAAAGGAATTCAGAGCGTCGCGGACGCCGAGGTGATGGCCGGTTCCGGCGTCGACGCGCTCGTGCTCTCGAACCACGGCGGACGGCAGCTCGATCGCGCGCCGACCCCGCTCGAACTGCTGCCGCGTGTCGTGGACGCCGTCGGCCACGATTGCGAGGTCATTCTGGACACCGGCGTCCGGACCGGAGCCGACCTGGTCGCCGCACGGGCGCTGGGCGCGTCTGCGGCGATGGTGGGCCGGGCCTACCTGTACGGACTGATGGCGGCGGGAGAACAAGGCGTCGACCGCGCGATCGAAATTCTCGGCGCGGAGTATGTGCGGACGCTGCGGCTTCTCGGCGTCGTGCGCACCGACGAGATCAGCGCGGAACATGCCTCACTGCGGCTGCCCGCCCGGGCCTGACGGCTGGCTCGGCTAAGATCGGGAGCCGCTGTGGGAAGTTCTGCTGAAACGAGTGGCGAAGTGCGCGATCAGGCAGGCAGTACGCCGGGCAGCATCGCGCAAGCCCTCCGCGACGACCTCCTGGACGGGATCCTCGAACCCGGGACGCGGCTCACCGAGGAATCGCTGAGCGCGCGGTTCGGCGCCGGACGGCATTCGGTCCGCTCCGGTCTGCAGACGCTGGTGTCCGAGGGTCTCCTCGAACACCAGCGCAACAAGGGAATCGTCGTGCCCGCGGTGACCGCCGAACGGATCGACGCGATGTGCTCGTACCGCTCGGTCCTGGAGCTGGGCGCGCTCCGGCTGGCGCTGCTCCAGAACGCGGACTTCGGTGCCGTCGACGAGGCCGTCCAGCGGCTCGAAAGGATGACCGCCGAAACGCCGTGGCGGCACGTGATCGAAGCGCACAGCGCGGTCCACACGGAAATCGTCGCGGCCAGCGGAAACCCTCGCGTGGTCGCCGCGCACCAGGCTTGCGCGAACGAACTCAATTGCATGCTCGCGACGATCCGCGCCGAGTCCTCGGCTGAACATCTGGCGGCGACGCACCGGCATCTGGTCGGCCAGCTCCGCGTCGGCGGCCAGACCGCCCTCAAGGCGTTGGAAGACGACCTCGAACTCGGCGGCCGCGCGATGATGCATCTCGCGCTGCGCCGCCGGAACGAACTGCCCCACCTGCTCTAGGTCTCGTGAGTGTTCATCCCGGTTCTCACCGGGATGAACACTCACGACTCCCCTACTGCGCCGCCACCGCCTGCTCCCCCGGCACCGCCCGCAGCACCGGAACCTCGCTCAGCAGCCCGCGCCGCGCCAGCTCCGGCCGCACGCCCTCGCCGAACCAGTACGCCTCCTCCAGATGCGGATAGCCGGACAGCACGAACTCCGACACCCCGGCGTCGTGGTACTCCTCGATCAGGTCCGCGATCTCCGCGTAACTGCCCACGAGCGCGGTGCCCGCACCGCCGCGGACCAGGCCGATCCCGGCCCACAGATGCGGATGGATCTCCAGGTCCCGCGCGGTCGTGCCCGCGTTGCCGCCGTGCAGCGCGACCATCCGCTGCTGCCCCACCGACTCGCTCGCCGCCAGCTGGGACTGCGCCTTCGCGATCTGCTCCGGATTCAGCGCGTCCAGCAGTTTCTGCGCCTCCGCCCAAGCCTCCGCCGAGGTGTCGCGCGCGATCGTGTGCAGCCGGACGCCGAACCGCACCGTGCGGCCGGCCCGCTCGGCCAGCTCCCGCACCTTGCCGATCTTCTCCGCGACCTGCGCGGGCGGCTCGCCCCAGGTCAGGTAGACGTCGGCGTGCCGCGCGGCGACCGGGAGCGCCGCCGCCGAGGAACCGCCGAAGTACAGCGGCGGCACCGGATCCGGCGCGGCGAGCGTGGTGGCGCCTTCGACGCGCAGGTGGTCGCCGGCGAAGTCGAACGGCTTGCCCGACCACACGCCGCGCACGATGGAGAGGAACTCGTCGGTCCGGGCGTAACGAGCGTCGTGGTCGTGCCAGTCGCCGAAGCGGCGCTGCTCGATCGCGTCGCCGCCGGTCACGATGTTGAGCAGGACCCGGCCGCCGGACAGCCGCTGGAACGTGCCGGCCATCTGCGCGGCGAGCGTCGGCGAGATGACGCCCGGGCGGAACGCGACCAGGAACTTCAGCCGCGTCGTCTCGCGGATCAGCGCGGCGGTGGTCAGCCAGGCGTCCTCGCACCAGGTCCCGGTCGGCGTCAGCACGCCCTCGAACCCGAGCCGCTCGGCCGCGCGGGCGACCTGCGCGAGATAGTCCAGGTCAGCGGGTCGCTGCGCGCTCGGCCCCTGGGATTTGTTGGCGTGGAAGCGTTCCACGATCGTCCGGCCGTCCCCGGTGGTCGGCAGGAACCAGTGCAGTTTCACGCTCATCCGTTCCTCCTCGCGGCCTCGATGTCGGGCCCGTAACGGCGGTCGACGAACGCCGCGAAGTCGACCTTCCCGGGCAGAGTGCCCTCGTTCGTGAACGCGTCGGAGAGCTGTTGTTCGGACGCGACGACAGCGTCGTCCAGCGGAATCGGCCGGTCCCGTCCGGCGGACACGGCTTTCTTCGCCACCTCCGGCTTCAACCCGGTTTCCGCGGACCAGGCGCGCGCCCATTCGTCCGGATGCGAATTCGACCACAGCTGGGCTTTCACCACGCGCTGCAGGAAATCCTTGATCGCCGAGTTCTTGCCCGGGTCGGCGAGCGCGGTGGTGCTGGCGGTCTCGAAGGCGAGCCCGTTGGACGCCCCGCGACCATCGGCGAGCACCCGGGCGCGGGCGTCGATCTGGGCCTGCGCGGTGTACGGGTCCCAGATCGCCCACGCGTCGATCTGGTGCTGAGTGAACGCGGCGAACGCCTCGGACGGCTGCAGGAACGAGATCTTGATGTCCTTTGTAGACAGACCAGCCTTCTTCAGGGTGTTGAGCAGCTGCCCGTGCGCCGAACTCCCTTTCGCGACGCCGACCGTCTTTCCTCGCAAGGACGCGACATCGGTCAGCGGCGAATCCGGCGGCACCAGAATGGTTTCCCGCTCCACATTGCTCTTCGCCACACTCACCACGGAGATCTTCGCCTTCGACGCCGCTGCGAAAATCGGCGGTGTATTGCCCACCCGGCCGATGTCGATCGCGCCCGCCGACGCCGCTTCGAGCAACGGCGGCCCGGAGGTGAACGTGGACCACTCGATCCGGTACGGCGTCCCGCTGAGTTGATTCGCCGCCGTCAGCAGGGATTTCACCCCGCCTTTCTGGTCACCGACGCGCAGTGTGACCTTCTTCAGCTCGGCGGGCGACACCGCGGCGGGCACCGGCGCGCGACCGTCCGACGCGGACGACGAGCAGGCGGCGAGCCCGGTCAGCAGAAGGGCCGCGGCCAGGACGTTACGCAGGTGCACCTTCGGTCACTCCCAGATCGGCCAAGACGCGGGTGCGCACCTCGGCATGGTCGGCGGCCTTCCGCGGACGCGGCTGGCCGAGAACGTGTTCGGCGACGATGCGGCCCTCTCCCAGGACAAGGATGCGGTCGGCGAGCACGAGCGCTTCGTCGACGTCGTGAGTCACCAGCAGCACCGCGGGCTGGTGCGTGCGCCACAGATCCTCGACGAGCCGGTGCATCGCGAGCCGCGTCAACGCGTCGAGCGCGCCGAAGGGTTCGTCCAGGAGCAGCAGATCCGGCTCGCGGACCAGTGCCCGAGCGAGCGAAACCCGTTGCGCCTCACCGCCGGAGAGAGTAAGCGGCCACTTGTCGGCGTGCTCCGCCAGCCGCACCTCCGCCAGCGCTTTCTCCGCCACCGCCTGGTCGTTGTCCTGGCGAAGGCCGAGCACGATGTTGCGCCAAACCTTGCGCCACGGCAGCAACCTCGGTTGCTGGAACGCGACGGAGACCGTCCCGTCGATGCTGGCCGTGCCTTCGATCTCCTGGTCCAGCCCGGCCAGCACCTTCAGCAGCGTCGACTTCCCGGACCCGCTCCGCCCGAGCAACGCGACGAACTCGCCGCGCCCGATGTCCAGATTCAGTCTGCTGAGGACAGTCCGCTCGCCGAACTTCTTCGTGAGGTCGCGGACCTCGACTACCGGGCTCGCCATCGCAGGGCCCTCCTTTCGAGCAGCCGGACGAGCGCGTCGGTGACGAGGCCCAGCACGGCGTAGACCACGAGCCCGACCACCACGACGTCGGTGCGCAGGAATTCGCGGGCATTGTTGATGAGATAACCGATTCCGGCGTCCGCGTTCACCGTCTCGCCGACGATCAGCGCCAGCCAGGCGACCCCGAGCGACTGCCGCAACCCGACCAGCGCCTGCGGCAGCGCACCCGGCAGGACAACGTGCCACAACCGTTCGCCGCGGGTGAATCCCAGCGCCCGCGCGGCTTCCACGAGCTGCGGGTCGGCGGTGCGGATTCCCGAGTGGACATTCAGGTACAAGGGGAACGCCACACCCAGTGCCACCAGGACGATTTTGGTCTCCTCGCCGATCCCGAACCACAGGATGAACAACGGGATCAACCCGAGGAACGGCAAGGTCCGCAGCATCTGCACCGGCGGGTCGACCAGCGCCTCGCCCCAGCGAGACAGTCCGGAGACGGCCCCGAGCAGGAGTCCCGCCAACGCTCCGAGCGCGAACCCCGCGCCGACGCGGCCGAGGGAAACAACGAAGGCACTGCCGAGTTCGCCGCTGCGCGCGACGTCCACGCCGGCTTGCAGAACGGTCCACGGCGAACTGAGTTTGTCGGGCGGCAGCGCGCCGGTCGAGCTGGCGATCTGCCACGCCGCGACCAGCACGACCGGGCTGATCCAGCGGCGCAGCGACGGCAGCCGCCGCGGCGCGCGCTTGGGCGCGGCCGTTTCGGCGCGCGGCAGCACGCCCGTGGTGGAAATCGACACGGATTTCTCCCGGGTGGGGTTTTCGGTTCAGGGAAACAGGATTCAGCGGCAGGACAGACAGACCGCGCTCGCCTGCTGCCGGAGGTCGACGTGCAGGCGGCACACGAGGAGGACGCCGCGCTTCATGTCCCCGAGCTTCGATCCCCGGACGGGTGAAGTCAATGCGGAGCCGGACGGCTCTCACGGGCTGGAACCGGCACGGCGGTGTACGGGGTTTGTTCGCCGGGCAAGGACGCGGATGCCCGGGATGCGGGACGGGTATCCCGCGATGCCGCCGAACACCGGCGGTCCGGACAGCACGAAATTGTCGGTGCTGTGCGGTACAAGATCACCATGTTCTTTTTCAAGGCACTGCAAGCGTTCTTCGCCTCGACGACCCTGAAGCTTCGCCGCGCGCGGCCTCCGGCGATGCGCGCCGAGCCGAACCGCCTGCGGCGCGGACGGAAACCCGGCTCAGGCGCCGAACATCATCCGCCACTCTTCCAGCGACCGCGGCCGGAAGACGAAGTTCGTGCTCTTCACCCGAGAAAGCGACGCCGAAGATTCCGGCGAATACTGATGCCCCGGATACACCACCGGATCCCCCGGCAGGGTCGCCAGCCATTGCAGGCTGCGGAAAATCGCGTCGGCGTCGCCGCCCGGGAAATCGGTGCGGCCGCAGCCTTCCAGGAACAGCGTGTCCCCCGAAACCAGCCGGTCGCCGACCAGGAAGCACTGGCTCCCCGGCGTGTGCCCGGGCGTGTGGAGCAGCCGGATGTCGATCGAGCCGACGGTCACCACGTCGTCGTGGTCGTGGGCGCGCAGGTCGGTGTCCGACACCCCGGTCACCCGGCGGACCCATTCGCTTTCCTGTGCGTTGACGTGGATCGGCACCGGCCGCAGCGCGAGCAGTTCCGCGATGCCGGGCAGCGAGAAGCCCATCATGTCGCCGCCGACGTGGTCGGGGTGGTGATGCGTCGCGAGCACGCCGGTCAGCCGCATCCCGTCGGCTTCCAGCGTCTCGACCAGGTCGCCGACCGCGTACGCGGGGTCGACCAGCACTGCCTCGCCCGATTCGCGGTCCCCGATCAGGTAGGCGAAGTTCACCATCTGGGTCGCGACGGGATCCCCGACGGCGAAGTCGCGGCCGGCGAGCAGTTGGCGGAAGTAGAGCTGGTCTGCCATGGACAGCAGCCTAACGGTCGCCGGTCACTCGCCCACGGAGCCGTCGGCGAGTTCCCGCAGCGCGTCGAGGTGCCCGACGTGCCGCGCGGTCTCCTGCACCACGTGCGCGAGCACCCAGCGGACGGTGAATTCCCCGGACCGCCGCGTCCGGTCGTCCGGGGTCAGCCCGGCCAGCGCCGCGGCCGACTGTTCCCATTCGGCGCGGTAAGCCGCGATCACGCGGGGAACGTCGTCGTCCGGCATCAGGCCCCAGCTCGGGTCCGGCGAACCCGGCCACAGCGACGGCGCGCCGGAGCCGCCCGCTTCGATCACCAGCCACCATCGCTCGACCGCGGTCAAATGCTTGAGCACGCCCAGCGCGCTGGTCCGCGGCGAACTCGGCAACGGCGTCGCGACCGCCTGCTCCCGCGTCAGCCCGGCGACCTTCCGCACCGCGGTCGCCCGGAGGAAGTCGAGGAAGCGCGTCTGCACCGTGAACTCGTCGCCGTCGAGCGGATCCGGCCAGACGCGCTCTTCCTCCGCCATGGCACTGAGCCTACTGCCGCCGGGCAGGAATACGCTCGGCGTCATGGTGTGGGGATTTCTGTGCGCGCTGCTGTCCGCGGTGGCCTACGGCGTCGCTTCGGTGATGCAGGCGGTGGCCGCCAAGGCCACCCCCGACGAGGGCGGCGCCGGAGTCGACCCGCGCTTGCTGCTGCGAGTGCTGCGGCAGTGGAAGTTCGTGGTGGGCCTGCTGCTCGACGGCGTCGGGTTCGTCGCGCAGATCGCCGCCCTGCACGTCCTGCCGTTGTTTCTCGTGCAGGCCACGCAAGCCGCGAGCCTCGCGGTGACGGCGGTCTCGGTGCGGGTGTTCGGCGTCCGGCTCGGGGCGCGGGAATGGACGGCCGTGGGGGTCGTGTGCGCCGGGCTCGCGCTGCTCGGTTCGTCGGCGGAGAGCGAGGGCTCCAGCGAGGTCGGCCTGGGCTTCCGGCTGACGCTGGCCGGCGCCGCCGTGGTGCTCGGGATCGCCGGGCTGCTCGTCGGACGCGCCGGCGACCGCGTCCGCACCGCCGGGCTCGGGCTGGTCGGCGGGTTGTGCTTCGGGCTCGTCGCGGTGGCGGGCCGGGTCATCCCGAGCCTCGCGCCGCTCGACCTGCTGCGCGACCCCGCGCTGTACGTCGTCGCCGTCGCGGGTGCGCTGGCCATGCTGTTTTTCGCCACCGCACTGCAGCGCGGCAGCGTCACCACCGCCACGGCGATGATGGTGCTCGGCGAAACCGTCATGCCGTCGCTGATCGGCGTCGTGCTCCTCGGCGACCGGACACGGCCCGGTTTCGCCGTCGTCGCGCTGATCGGGTTCGTCCTCGCGGTGGCCGCCGCGCTGGCGCTGGCCCGGTTCGGCGAGCCCGAACCGGCAGTCGTCCACTCCGGGGAACAGCCGCCGGAGACCGAGCCCGCCGGTCACGACGCCCACCGGTAGCCCCAGCACCTCCGACACCCCTCGATCAGAGGTTAGGCTACCCTTCCTCAGCGGGACGAAAGGGAAGAACCGGCGAACGGACCGGCCTCGTCTGCACGAACGGAGGCGCCGGTGACCACCACCGCACCCACTACCGGCCGGGACGTCCTGCGCGGCGCTGTCGCCGGACAGCGGAAATCCGTCGTCGCCGCGGCCGTCCTCGCGGCGGGCCACCAGGGCGGCGAAGCCCTCGTCCCGGTAGTGATCGGCGTGGTGCTGGACCGGGCCGTCGCCGACAGCTCAGCCCTCACCCTCCTCGGCTGGCTGGGCGTGCTCGCTGTCGTCTTCCTCGTGCTCTCCTACAGCTACCGGTTCGGCGCACGAGCGGCCGAGCGCGCGTCCGAACGGGCCGCGCACGAGATCCGGCTCGCCGTCAGCCGTCGCGTTCTGCATCCTCGCGGCGGCGCGGAAACCGGTTCGCTCGCCGGGGAATTGGTGAGCGTCGGGACCTCGGACGCCCGCCGGGTCGGGATGATCAACGCGGTGCTGCCGTTCGGCATCGCGGCGCTCGCCGGGCTCGTCGTGAGCGCGGTCGTGCTGCTCCGGATGTCGGTGCCGCTCGGGCTGCTCGTCCTCCTCGGCACGCCGCCGCTGCTGTTCCTCGCCCATCTCGTCGGCAAGCCGCTGGAGAAACGCAGCGAACTGGAGCAGGAACGCGCCGCGCACGCCTCGGGCGTCGCGGCTGATCTCGTCCGCGGGCTGCGAGTGCTGAAGGGCATCGGCGCGGAACCCGCGGCGACGGCCCGGTACCGGCGCACGAGCAGGGATTCCCTCCAGGCGACCATCCGCGCGGCCCGCGCGCAGGCGTGGCACAACGGCGCGCTGCTCGCGCTCACCGGGATTTTCATCGCGATCGTCGCGCTCGTCGGCGGCTCGCTCGCGGCGAACGGCGACATCTCCGTCGGCGACCTGGTCGCGGCGGTCGGGCTGGCGCAGTTCCTGCAGACTCCGTTCACCATCTTCGCCTGGGTCAACGGCCAGCTCGCCCAAGGCCGCGCCTCCGCCGGACGGGTCGCCGCGGTGCTCAGCGCACCCCCTGCCGTTCCGGACGGTACCGGCGAGCTGCCCGTCCCAGCTCGCGGCAGCGTGACGTTTTCCGCGGTGTCCCACGGGAAACTCCGTGAACTCGACCTCTGGGTCCCGCCCGGAGAACTGCTCGGCGTCGTCACCGCCGACCCCGCCACGGCCACCGATCTCCTCGACTGCCTTGGCCGGTTCGCCGATCCCCGCACCGGCGCCGTCCACGTCGACGCGGTGGATCTGTCCACTGTGGATCCTGACCGGGTCCGTGAGGTCGTCCTCGTCGCCGCGCACGACACAGATCTGTTCGAGGGCACTGTAGAAGACAATGTCCGCGGCGGAATGCCTGCTGTCCCCGATGGCGTGCTCACCGCCTCAGCCGCCGACGAGGTCGCAGCGACCCTCCCGTCCGGCACCGCCACCACCGTCACCGAACGCGGGCGGTCCCTGTCCGGCGGGCAGCGGCAACGCATCGCCCTCGCGCGTGCCCTCGCCACCGAAGCACCAGTTCTGGTGTTGCACGATCCGACCACGGCCGTCGACACCGTCACCGAAGCCCGCATCGCCGCCGGAGTCGCGGAACTCCGGCGACGCCGGACGACGATCGTCGTCACCACCAGCCCGGCGCTGCTCGCCGCGACCGACCGGGTCATGCTGATCGAAGACGGCCAGGTCGTCGCGGAAGGCAGCCACGCCGAGCTGGTCCGCGCCGAGGCTTCCTACCGTGCGGCGGTGCTGTCGTGACCGGACCGCAGACGCCTACCGAGCAGGTGCCCTCATGACCGAACGCGAACTCCTCCCCGTCGCCACCGGGCCGCGTGTCCGAGCTGTCCTGCTCGACCTCCTGCGGCAAGCCAAGGGCCGCGCGATCGGGTCTTTCGCCTTCGTGGTCGGCGCGACCGCGATCGGCCTGCTCACCGCTCCCCTGCTCGGCCGCGTCGTAGACCTCGTCGCCGCCCGGCAGCCCGCGTCCGCGCTCCTCTCTCCGGTGGCCGGGCTGGTACTGGTCGCCGCGACGTCCGCGATCGCCACCGCCCTCGGCGTCTCGATGCTGGCCCGGCTCGGCGAAACGATGCTCGCCGACCTGCGCGAACGGTTCGTCGACCGAGCTCTCGGCCTGCCGCTGGAGCAGGTCGAACAGGCCGGTTCCGGCGATCTGACCACCCGCGTCACCAACGACGTCTCCGTAGTCGCCGAAGCGGTCCGGCAAGCGCTGCCCGCGCTGGCCCGTTCGGTGCTGACGATCGTGCTCACCCTGGTGGCGATGGCGATCCTCGACTGGCGCTTCCTCGCCGCGGCCCTGCTGGCGGTCCCGATCCAGCTGCACACCGTCCGCTGGTACGTCCGCCGCGCGACGCCGTTGTACGCGGCTCAGCGCACCGCCGTCGGCGCTCAGCAGCAACAGCTTCTCGACACCATCGGCGGAGCCAAGACCGTCCGCGCGTTCCGCCTTGGCGGCGCGCACGTCGACCGGGTCCGCGAACGATCGAACGGCGCGGTGACCCTGGCTCTGCGCGGGGTCCGCCTCGCCACCCGGTTCTACGGACGGCTGAATCTCGCCGAATTCGTCGGGCTGTCGGCTGTACTGGCAGCCGGTTTTCTCCTGGTGGGCGCGAATCTCGCGACGGTCGGTGTCGCGACCGCGGCCGCGCTGTACTTCCACAGTCTCTTCGGGCCGATCAACACCGCGCTCGCGCTGGTGGACGACGCGCAGGCGGCGACCGCGAGCCTGTCCCGGCTGATCGGCGTCGCGGATCTTCCCGCGCCCGCCGAACCGGCCCGGGCGAGCCGTCCGGTCGACGCGTCGGTGAAGGCCGCCGGCCTTGGACACTCCTATGTGGACGACCATCCGGTGCTTCGCGACGTCGATCTCGAAGTCGCGCCGGGCGAACGCGTCGCGCTCGTCGGGGCGAGCGGGGCCGGGAAGACGACGCTGGCCAAACTGATCGCCGGGATCCATCAGGCAAGCAACGGCACGGTGTCGATCGGCGGCGTCCCGCTCGACCAGCTCGGCCCGGCAGCCACCCGGCGCGCGGTG
The DNA here is from genome assembly GCF_053611505.1 of Amycolatopsis sp. NPDC054798. Classification (NCBI taxonomy): domain Bacteria; kingdom Bacillati; phylum Actinomycetota; class Actinomycetes; order Pseudonocardiales; family Pseudonocardiaceae; genus Amycolatopsis; species Amycolatopsis sp. NPDC054798. Next base: position 22,234 of record NZ_JBSHAM010000003.1, read on the forward strand.
GCGTTGATCAGCCAGGAAGTGCACGTCTTCAGCGGGCCGCTGGCCGACGACCTGCGCTTGGCCGCGCCCGAGGCCAGCGACGACGACCTGCGGGCGGCGCTCGCCAAGGTCGGCGCGGCCGAGTGGGTCGAGGCGTTGCCGGACGGCCTCGCGACAGTCGTCGGCGAGGGCGGGCATCGGCTGACCGTCACGCAGGCACAGCAGCTGGCGCTTGTCCGCCTGGTGCTCGCCGACCCGCCGGTGGCGATTCTCGACGAGGCGACGGCCGAGGCAGGCAGCGCCGGGGCGAAAACCCTGGAAGCCGCCGCGGCCGCCGCGCTCGAAGGCCGCACCGGCCTGATCGTGGCGCACCGCCTGACCCAGGCGGCCGCCTCGGACCGCATCGTCGTCCTGGACGCCGGAGCGGTCGTCGAATCGGGTACACACGACGAACTGGTCGCCGCCGGCGGCCGGTACGCCACGCTCTGGACCGCCTGGTCCGGCCTTCGCAGCCACCGTCCGTGAGAGGCACCCGGGATTCCCTCAGGGTGCCCCTCACGGAATTCAGGATTGCTGGGACTTGATCAGCGAGAGCGGCCGCAGATCGGTCCAGGTGTTCTCGATGTGGTCCAGGCAGGCTTGCCGCGCGGCCGGGCCGAAGGTGGTCCGCCAGCCGTCCGGCACGGCCACGAAATCCGGCCACAGGCTGTGCTGGCCCTCGTCGTTCACGAGGACCCGGAACACGCCGTCCGGGTTTTCGAACGGGTTCGTCATCGCTCGGTCCTTTCCCTGCCCGCTCAGCGAATCCCGCTGACCGCGTACTCCACCGGATCCGCCTCGGCCGCCCGTCGGTCCACAATGGACTGCAGGATTTCTCCGACCCGCACCGCGGTGTTCGACAGCAGCGACGACGTGATGCCGTGCGTGTGTTCGGTCCCGCCTTGCAGGTAGAGGCCGCCGCGCACAGCCGGGTCGGTGGTGATCCGGTAGTCGCGTTCGACCTTCAGCCTGCCTTCGCCGTCCCGACGACATTGCGCGGCCAGGCTGCCGAGCAGCGGCGTCGGGTCCGCGGGCAGGTAGCCAGTCGCGTAGATGACGGCGTCGGCGTCCAGCACCGAACGTTCGCCGGTGGCGAGCGATTCGACCGTCGCGCGCACGTGCGTGCCTTGGTCGGCGACCTCGACCGGACGCGAAACGTTGAACAGCCGCAGCCGTTCCACGCCGAGCACTTTTTCCTGATACCGCCGCCGGTACAGCTCGTCGATGAGGTCCAGATCGACCGCGGAGTAGTTCGTCGCGCCGTGGTAGCGCATCAAGCTGTCTTTGACCGGTTCGCTTGCCGCGTAGAAGGAATCGACCGCCTCGGGGTCGAAAATCCGGTTGGCGAACGCACTGTCGTCGGCAGGACTGTAGCCGTAGCGGGCGAACACCGCGCACACCTCGGCCCGCGGGAACTCGTCGTGCAGCAAAGCAGCGACCTCGGCCGCGCTCTGCCCGGCTCCGATCACCACGAACCGGCGCGCGTCCGTGCCGCGCAACGACTCGACGCGGTGCAACAGCTCGCTGTTGTGCCAGATCCGGTCCCCGGCAACGACACCGTCCGGCAGCTTCGCGCGCAATCCGGTGCCCAGCACCAGATTCCGGGCCCGCAGTTCGGTGATCTCGCCGTCCGCTTCCGCCCGCACGTCGAAGAAAGCGATCTCGTCGCCGTCGCGCACCGGCTCGACCGAGACGACCTCGCTGCCGTAGGACACCAGGTCGTCGACCTTCGCCGCGGCCCATTCGAAGTAGTCGTGGAACTCCACGCGCAGCGGGAAGAGGGTCTTGTGGTTGATGAAATCGACCAGCCGCCCCTTCTCGTGCAGGTAGCCGAGGAACGTGAACGCGCTGGCCGGGTTCCGCATCGTCACCAGGTCTTTGAGGAACGACACCTGCATCGTCGCGGTGTCGATCAGCATCCCGCGATGCCAGCCGAACCGGGGCTGGCGCTCCAGGAAGTGCGCCGTGACCGTCTCCCCCGAGCCCGCGTTGTGCTCGGCGAGGGCGATCGCGAGCGCCAGGTTGGACGGCCCGAACCCGACTCCGACCACGTCGTACACCGGTATCTGGCTGTCCTCGGCCCCTGCTCGTGACATGAAAGTCCCCTAGCGCGGCACTGCCGCATCACCGTTCTCGACTGACCAATGCTCAAGAAACCCTAACCTAACTTAGGTAAGCCTCAACTAGTACTGTCTGGGTGATGTTCGTCCCGACCACGAAAGGTGCACCGCCGATGCGCGTGGCCATGTTCGGCTACCAGACCTGGGGACACCGCACCCTGAAGGCCCTCCTCGACGCGGGCCACGACGTGCGGCTGGTGGTCACCCACCCGCCGAGCGACCACGCCTACGAACGGATCTGGAGCGATTCGGTCGCCGAGCTGGCGCAGGAGCGCGGGATCCGCACGCTGCTGCGCACCCGCCCGGACGACGCCGAACTGCTCGCCGAACTGGAGGCGGCGGACCTGGACCTGATCGTCGCGAACAACTGGCGCACCTGGCTGCCGCCGGAAATCTTCGACCTCCCGCGCCACGGCACGCTCAACGTGCACGATTCGCTGCTGCCCGCCTACGCCGGCTTCTCCCCCATCATCTGGGCGCTGATCAACGGCGAGCCGGAGGTCGGCGTCACCGCGCACATGATGAACGACGAACTCGACGCGGGCGACATCGTGGCCCAGCGCGCGGTAGCGGTCGGCCCGCGCGACACCGCCACGGATCTGTTCCACCGCACCGTGGATCTCATCGAACCGCTCGTGACGGAGGCGCTGGGCCTGATCGCGTCCGGCACCGTGGTCCCGATCGCGCAGGACCGGACGAAGGCGAGCTTCTTCCACAAGCGCGCCCCGCGCGACAGCCTCATCGACTGGACGTGGTCCGCCGAGGAACTGGACCGCCTCGTGCGCGCCCAATCCGACCCGTACCCCAACGCGTTCACCTACCACCGCGGCGAGCAGCTGCGCATCGTGCGCGCGTCGGTTTCGGACGGTCACTACGGCGGAACACCCGGCCGCATCTTCATCCGCGAAGGCGAGGGCGTGGTGATCGTCGCGGGCCAGGAGGCGCGGCGCGGGCAGTCGCCGGGACTGCGCATCGAACGCGTCCGCACCGCTGACGACCGGGAACTGCCCGCCACGGAGTACTTCACGACCATGGGCGGTTATCTCACCGACCGCCCGTAGGCGATATCCGGATTCCGGGTGCCGCAGTTCTTCCGGCGGAATTCGCGGGATGAACTGCGGTGCCCGGAACGGCGTCCGTGCGGAACCGGGAAGCGACGCCCCGGTTCCGCACGGAATCAGTGCCGGGAATCAGTGGTTGGTGCCGGTGGACCAGACCGCGTACCGCGGCCAGGCGCGCTGGTTGTACATCACGATGTTGCCGTCGTCCTGGACGATGATGTAAGGGTCGTTGTGCCCGGTCGTGTTGGACGCCCAGAGCACGACACCGCCCTGCCCGTAGATCACCAGGTTCCCGTCGGCCTGGAAACGCAGTTCCTGTGCCCCTTTGTGGTCGGTCCCGGTCGACCACAGGGCATTGTGGTGCTCGTCGTAGGCCACCAGGTTGCCGTCATCCTGGAAGATCCAGTTGATCTTGTCGCTGGTGCCCACGGTGGAGCCGGGCCGCCAGGAAGACGGGCGGTAGATGTAGGCCTCGCCGTTGATCGACTCGGCGGACACGGAATGGGCCGCCGGAGCGGCCGGGGCCGCCTGGGCCGGTGCGGTCAGGGCCAGCGTGCCGGCCCCCAGGATCCCGGCGCACAGGGCCGCCGAGACCACGCGGTTGAATCGCATTGTTTCTCCCCACGTCATAACCAGTGTGAATGCCTCGTCCCGGAACACTTGCGGCGGACGACGCGTACTCGAAGTCTCGTCCGCCGCTAAGATGGGAAACAGTGCATCGACCGGCCACCTGTGACCGGTGCCGGGTTCCGGGGGGAGCAGCACGTGCCGGAGAAAGCCGACGTCGTGGCCGCGCTGCGCGCGTTTCGGCTCCGGGCCGGGCTGACGCAGGAGGAACTCGCCGAGCGCTCGGGGATTTCGGTCTCCACCATCCGCGGGCTGGAAACCGGCAAGCGCCGCAATCCGCAGCTGACCTCGGTCCGGCGATTGGCCCAGGTCCTCGGCCTGGATCCGGCGGAACGCGAGCAGCTTCTCGACCCGGCGCCGGTGCCCGGTCCGCGGGTGCTGCCGCGGCAGCTGCCCGCCGCGCCGGAGCAGTTCACCGGCCGCGACGCGGAGCTGGCGGAGATGGATTTCGTGCTGAGCCGCGGCAGCCGGATGTCGGTGGTCGTGCTGTGCGGGGCGGGTGGGATCGGCAAGACCGCGCTGGCGCTGCGCTGGGCGGGCGCCCGCCGCGACCAATTCCCCGACGGCCAGCTCTACCGGGACCTGCACGGCTTCGACCCCAGCGCGGCTCCCTCCGAACCGGGTGCCGTGCTCAGCGGATTCCTCGAAGCGCTCGGGGTCGACCTGCGGGCCATCCCCCACCACCTGGACTCGCAAACCGTGCTGTTCCGCAGTCTTCTGGCGGATCGCCGGATGCTGCTCGTGCTGGACAACGTCCGCGACGCGGCGCAGGTGCTTCCCCTGCTCCCGGACGGCGCGGGCAGCCTGGTGCTGATCACCAGCAGGCACCGCCTCACCGGTCTCGCGGTGGCCCGGGAGGCGCGGCTGATCACCGTTCAGCCGCTCGACGAGGCGACGGCCGGCGTGATGGTGCGCGACCGGATCGGGCCGGAACGAGCCGACGCCGAACCGGCGGCGGTGCGGGAGATCGTCCGGCAGTGCGCGGGCCTCCCGCTCGCGCTGTCGATCGTGACCGCCCGCGCGCACGTCGTCCCGCATTTCCCGATCGCCGTGCTGGCCAAGGAACTGCGGGACCGGGAAACCCTGCTCGACGGGCTGGTCACCGGCGACCAGCTGACCGATCTGCGCGCGGTTTTCGGTTCCTCAGTGTCAGCCTTGCCCGCCGATTCAGCGGACCTCTTCGCCTTGCTGAGCCCGGCGCCGCTGGACGACGCCTCGATTCCGGCCGCCGCCGCACTGGCCGGCTGGCCGCCGCCCCGGACCGTCGCCGCCATGAACGCGCTGGAAGCCGCGCACCTGGTGGTTTCCTCGACTCCCGGCCGCTACCGGATGCACGATCTGGTCCGGTTGTACGGCACCGAATACGCCGGGACCCTCCGCGTCGCCGGCGGGCGAGCCGCGGCAGATCGCCGTCTGGTGGACCATTTCCTGCACAGCGCGTACGCGGGCGAGCGCTTGTTCACCCCGCATCTCCCCGCGCTCGCCCTGGACGCCTGCGTTCCGGACGCCCGCCCGCAGACCTTCCCGGACGCGGCAGCGGCGGCCGAATGGTTCGAGACCGAACGGCACAACCTGCTTGCCTTGCAGCAATTCGCCGCCGAGCAGGAATCCTGGCTGCCGGTGTTCGGGATCGCCCGGCTGCTCTTCCCGTTCCACGAACTGCGCGGCCGTTTCGCCGACGAAGCGCGAACCTGGCGGCTGGCCCTGACCGCCGCCGAGCGTCTGGGCGACCCGGCACACGAGGCACAAGCCCTGCGCAGGCTCGGCCGCGCTTCCGCGCACCTCGGCAAACCGGAAGAGGCCCTGCGCGACCTCGAACGAGCCCGGGCGATCTCCGAGGCTCGCGGGGACACGCACGGCCTGGCCATGGCCCATTACGTGCTCGGCTGGACGCGGCACCAACTCGGCGACGCCAGTCTGGTCCGCCCGCACGCCGAACAAGCCGCCGCCCTCTTCACCGAACTGGGCAATCCGGCCTGGCGCGCCCGGTCGCTCACCCTGATCGGCTGGGCCCGCGCCCAAGCGGGCGAATTCGCCCCGGCCAGGGAGGCTTGCGAGCACGCGCTGGCGCGGTTCCGCGCGCAGGGAGACGTCGCAGGGCAAGCGGAGAACCTCGGCGTCCTGAGCTACATCGCCTTCCATACCGGGAACTTCGAGGAGTCGGCCGGGTATTGCCGCGAAACCGTGGAACTCTGCCAGCTTCTCGGCAACGCCTACCTGGAAGCGGAGATGTGGGACCACCTGGGCCGCAGCTACCGTGCACTGGGCGATGTGCGCGGTGCGCGGCGCAGCTGGAGACATTCGCTGGCGATGCTGGAAGCCCAGCACCGCAAGGAACCGGCGGCTGCTGTCCGGGCCTTCCTCAGCGCTCTCGCCTGAACGCGGGGCTCGCGGCTGAGCACGGCAGTCATGCTTCGAGCGTCCTGCCGTGGTCCCCAGGCACTAACAACCGAACCGGAGCAGCCGCGCCCGTCTCGGCCAACCCAGCAGAGCACAACGAAACCAGCCCTGGTCCCGCACCGGACCAGGGCTGGGCAGCAATCCCCAGTCAGCGCCCGGAGAACCGGGCCTTCCCCGGCCCCTCAGCCAGGAACGACTTCACCGCGCCCCGCAGGTCCTCGGTGTCGTACAGCTCCGCGGCGATCCCCGTGACGTGCTCGTTCGCCTCCGGGACCCCGCCGTGCTCGAAATGGGCCAGGATCCGCTTCGTCGCGGCGTGCGCCTGCGTCGGGCCTTCCGCGAGCTGACGGGTGAACTCCCGGGCGGCGTCGTCGAACCCTTCGTCCGGCAGAACCCGGTTGACCACGTTCCACCGCTCCAAGGTCGCCGCGTCGAACAGCTCTCCGGTGAAAACGAACTCCTTCGCACGAGCCACACCCGCCCGCGCCGCCAAACGCTGAGTGCCACCCATCGTCGGCGTGAGCCCGACGACCTTGTACTTCACGACCATGGGCGGCTATCTCACCGACCGTCCGTGAGCAGCACGCCTCGGTGTCGAACGGATCACTGAACCGGATTCGACGCCGAGGCCTGGCCCGACTCGAAGTTAGGCTAGCCTTGCCTATCTTACACAGCTAGCCTGACGGCATGAGCAATGTTCTGGTGATGGGCGCGACCGGCAAGGCGGGCCGTCACGTGGTCGTCCGGCTGCGGGAGCTGGGCTGCCCCGTGCGGCCGGTTTCCCGGTCCAGTCCCCTTCGCTTCGACTGGGCGGACCGCGCCACCTGGCAGCCAGTCCTGACCGGGGTCGACACGGTGTACCTCAACGTGTGGGGCGTGGTCGGCGCAGCGGATCCGGCGGAGTTCACGGAACTGGCGGTGCGCTCGGGAGTCCGGCGGATCGTGGCGCTGTCCGGACGCGGCGACGACGGCGAGAACTACCTGCTGAACACCCCGTACGGCCCGTGGGCGCAAGCAGTGGCCGACGGCGAGCGGGCTGCTCGCGAGAGCGGCGCGGAATGGACGATCGTGCGGCCGTGCTGGTTCGCGCAGACCTTCGAGGAAGACCCGAAACTGTCCGAACTGCACGAGGGCGAACTGGCGATCCCCGTCGGCGACGGCACCGTGCCGTTCGTGGACGCCGTCGACATCGCCGCGGTCGCGGTGGCCGCGCTCACCGAGAACGGGCACCAGGAAGAGATCTACGAGCTGTCCGGACCGCGACCGCTGACGTTCGCCGACGCGGTGACTGAGATCGCCAAGGCGACCGGCAGGGATATCAAGCAGATTCCGGTTGAGCTGCCCGAGTATGTGCACCGCCTGATCGACCGGGGCTACGACCGGAAGTCGGCGGAAATGCAGGCGGGCCCGTTCGAATGGCTGCATCGCGGGGGAACCGGCTTCCTCAGCGATGGAGTGCGACGCGCCACCGGACGGGAACCGACGGATTTCGCCGACTACGCCCGGCGCGCGGCGGCGACTGGCGTGTGGTCGGCGCGGTGAGGCGCGACGACGGTAATCGCAGCCGCACGCGGGATTCCGCGAAAGCCGGACGACAGTTCCGGCCACCGCCTAGGATCGGCCCGTGGCAGACGTCCTCGACTACACCTCCCCTGGGCCGTTTACCAGTCTCGACGGCGTAGATCCGCTCGCACTCGAGTCGACCGCCGATGATCCGCGCGGAATCTGCCTGCCCGTAGGCGAACTGGTCGTCCAGCCCGCCGACGCGCAGGCGTTGAACCTGCCCGCGGACCGGTTCGGCGAGAACCAGATCCGTCCGGCAGGCTCGCTGGTCAAGCGGTTGCTCGAACTGGACCCGGCACCGCTGGCCACTGCCCGCGAACCAGCCAAGCGCGTGGTCGGGACCTGCCGGCACTTCGCCGTGCTGAGTTGCGCTCTGCTGCGCTACCGCGGAATCGCCGCGCGCGTCCGCTGCGGCTTCGCCACCTACTTCCAGCCAGGACAAGGTGTCGACCACTGGATCACCGAGTACTGGGACAACAGCGACGCGCGCTGGATCCGCCTCGACCCGGAGATCCTGGGCCAGACCGTGGTGCCCAGCCCGCATGACCTGCGCCCCGGCGAATTCCTCACCGGCGGCGAGGCATGGACTGCCTACCGGCGCGGCGAAATCGACGCTTCCCAGTTCGGCGTCCACGGCACCGAAAACTGGGGCCCGGCCGAGATCCGCGGCAACGCCGTGAAGGATCTCGCCGCGCTGAACAAGATCGAAACCCTTCCGTGGGACGAATGGGGCCGCATGACCGAGGCCTACGAAGGCAAAACCGGCGCGGACTACGACGTCCTGCTCGACGAACTCGCCGACGTGTGCGCCGCCGACGATCCCGCGGCCGTGCAGGCACTTTACGCACACAAGGAGCTGCGGGTGCCGGAGAATCTGATTCGCTGACACCGCGCCTGGCTGGCTGGGGAGAGCGGACAGGCCGTTCTCCCCAGCCGTCGGCAGGCAGGAGGCACACTTCACGGCGGCCCGTGCTGAGCAATTCTCGAAGCCCAGCACTGACGCGCTTCTAGTGCACCGCGTAAACGCAGTGCCGCGCGACCCACCCTTTATGCTGGCTGGACGTGGCCACGGGGATCCAGTCGCGGTATTTGGGCGTGGTACTCGAGCAACGGTATTCGCTGCCGTTGGTACCGGCGCCGCAGCCAGCCGTCTGGTTCCAGCACCAGGCCTTATGTCCCTTCGCGACCGTCTCCAGCACAGCGCTGTTCACGCTGTGGTCGGCACGGATCTTGAAGGAGCCCAGCCTGCCCGTGACATACCAGTGTGCCGCGGGATCGCTCGGGGCTCCCGCTGACGTGTAGCCGACGATCAGCTCCGAGCCGGCAGCGCTGGCCTGTGCCGGCGCGGCCGCCATCAAGCTGCCGCCGATGACCGCGGCCGCCGCCGTTGCCGTGACGACGAACCGATTCCGGGGTTTCATCTGCGCGATCCTTTCGTTCGGGGACGCAACTCGCGGACGCTGGTCCTGCTCCCCGTTGGCGGCAGAACCGGCGCAGGCACCACGATGACGTCCCGCCCGGGGGAAAACCTGGCGAGAAACCTTGAACCCCCAGGTGAACGCGGTGCCGACGACCGGGAATCACCGGGATTCGCCGGACAGTCCGGCGAGCCTGCCCAGAATCTCGGCGCCGTCGCCCAGCGTGTCCCGGTCCGCCGGGGAGATCCGCCACCACACGACCCCCGCGACGACCCGGCTCGGAGGAAGAGCGACAAGGACTCCCGGCGCGAGGACCTCGACGCCGGGCCCCGCCTCGGAACTCCCGCACGTTCCGGGCTCGACGAAGAACAACGCTCCCTGCGGCGACAACGCCACCGGACCGAGCGGATCGCCGTCGTCGAACGCGGCGAGCGCACGCCAGCCGAGAAACGTCGGAGTGCGGATGACGTCGAAGCGGCAGCCGACCGGCGAGAGAATCGCCTGCCGGTGCACAGACCACCACTCCGCGATGACGCGGCGGTCGACGGTCGCGCCGGAGCGCGGCACCGTCGGCTCGCGAGGACCGAGCGGCTCGCACGTGACCGGATGCCAGGTCGTCAGCCCGTCGCAGACCGGGCCCGGCAGCACCGGCCAGCCCCATGCGGCGTAGTGCTCGGCCGCCGCGCGCAAAGTGCGCACCCCGGCCCCGTGGTCTCCCATCAGGCAGCGCGAACGGCTGCCGCGAGCAACAACGGTCATCGCGAGAGTTCCTTTCAAGGGACAATTCCCGTCCGCGCTGCCCGGGAGACCGGAGTCTCGGTGGACTGGACGAACGAGCGGGATCGGCCGCCGGGGTGCCGCCCGACAACGATGCGGCCGGGGCACTGCCCAAACCAGCCAGAAAACCGCCGACGAACCGGTAGCAAACCGGCAGTCCGCCGCGGCGCACGAGATCGGTCTCCTCGCGAGAAAGAAGTGCGGACCCCAGGAAAAGCGCTCTTTCTTCCGATCACCCCGGCACAACGGCGATCCCGCCGGGACTGCGCACCGCGACCGTCGCGAGGACGGCACCGCTCACCGCGTCGACGACGGATACCTCGTGGCTGTGCCGGTTGCTGACGTAGATCCGGCGGGCGTCCGGCGACACCGCGACGCTTTCCGGGCAGTGGCCGACCGGCGTCCTCCGCACGACCTGCCCGGTGACCGGATCGAGCACGACGACGCTGTCGGAGTAGTACTGCGTCACGTAGAGCAGATCCCGGTCCCGCGCGGCCGAAATCCCGTACGGTCCCCGTTCGACCGGAATCGTCCCTACGACGGTGTGGCCGGCCGGATCGATGATCGTCACCGCGCTGTCGTCGCCGGTGCTCGTCACGTACACCCGGTCGCCGCGGTGACCAAAGGCTACGCCGTTCGGCTGACGGTCGACCTCCAGCCGGGCCACGACTTCGTTCACCCGCGCGTCGATCACGCAGACGTCGTGGCTTTCGTAGTTGGTCACGTAAACCAGCGAGCCGTCCGGCGACACCGCTGTCGAGGCGGGATTCGATCCGACGGGAACGGCGCAGACGACTCGTTCGCCGCGCAGGTCGACCACGGAGACGTCGTGACCCGCGTAGTTGCTGACGTAGGCCCGTTCGCCGTCGGGAGAAATGGCTATGCCGCCGGGATTGCTGCCGACGGGGATCTCCCCCACGACGGCGTCTTTCGCCGTGTCGATGACCGACACCGTGTTGCCGTTGAAGTTCGTGACGTACGCGCGGTCGCCGTCCGGCCCCAGCGCCATCGCGAACGGTCTTGCGCCGACCTCGATTTCGTCCAGGAGCTCAGCTCCGGCTCCGATGACCGACACGGCGCCGGTGTCCATCCCTGCCACGTAAAAGCGGTTCACGGCCGTGCTCCTTCCCCGGTGGCGATCAGCTGTCCCGCGGCCAGTTCCCGGTACAGCTCGTCGGATTCGACCAGCCCGCGATGGGTCCCGACGGCCCGGATCCGGCCGGCGTCCAGCACGACGATCCGGTCGGAGTTGACCACCGTCGACAGCCGGTGCGCGACCACGACCACGGTGGTGCCGTCCGAGATGTCCTCGACCGCTTCCCGCAGCGCCGCCTCGTTCGCGGCGTCGAGTTGCGAGGTGATCTCGTCGAGCAGCAGCAGCCGCGGCCGGCGGAGCAGCGCCCGGGCGATCGCCACTCGCTGCCGCTGCCCGCCGGAAAGCGTGGTGCCGCGGTGGCCGACGGCGGTGTCGAGGCCGTCGGGCAGCTGATCGAGAAGGGTCGTCAGCCGGGCCTGGCGCAACACCGCGCGGATCTGCTCGTCGGTGGCCGACGGCGCGCCGTAGCGAAGGTTGTCCCGCAGCGAGCCGGCCAGCACCGGGGCGTCCTGCTCCACGTAGCCGATAGCGGCCCGCAGCTCGTCCAGCGGCCACTGCAGGACATCCCGCCCGTCCACCGCGACTCGGCCGCGCTCTGCTTCGTAGAAGCGTTGCAGCAAGGCGAAAAACGTGCTCTTGCCCGATCCCGACGGCCCCACGATCGCGGTCATGCCGCCGGCGGGCACCTCGACCGTCACGTCGTGCAGGACCGGCGTCTCCGGCAGGTAGCCGAAGGTCACGCCGGAGAAGGAGACCGCGGCCGGCCGGTGGTCGGCGCCCGGCGCCACGTCATCGCGGGCGGCGGGTTCTCGGGGCATCGCCGCGACCTCGGTCAGGCGCCGGACCGCGGCCAGCCCGGCCTGCCATTGCGCGACTGACGACACGACCTGGCCAATCGGTCCCGAGAGGTACGTCAGGCACAGCAGGAACGCGATAAGCGAGGACAGCGTCAGCGCCCCGGCTCCGACCCGGGCGGCGCCGATGCCGAGCACCGCGATGAAGGTGACCTGGGTGGACAGCGTTCCGGCGACGCCGACCACTGCCTGAAGCCGGGCCACCCGCACACCGTGCCGCCACGCGTCGCCGGAAGCGTCGACGGCGCGGGCCAGCTCACCGCCTTCAGCACCGTTCGCCTTGACGGTCCTGAAGGCGCCTAACGCCCGTTCCGCGACCGCGGCCAGCCGTCCGATCGCCTCCTGCATCCGCTGGTTGGCGGCGGCGAGCCGCGGCATAGTCGCCGCGTACGCCAGACAGGACACCAGGGTCACCCCGGCGGTCACGCCGAGCAGCACCAAGTCGGTCGAGGCCAGCAGCACGATCGCACCGGCACCCATCACCACGCCGGTGACCACGTTGACGACGGCGTTCGCCGCGACCGACCGCAGGAGGGTCGCGTCGGAGGTGAGCCTCGACATCAGGTCGCCGGGCTGGAGGCGGTCCATCGCACCCGCCCGCAGGCGCAGGATCCACCCGCTGAGCTGGTCGCGGACGCGGCGCACGACGTTCTCGCCGGTGCGTTCGAGCAGATAACGGCTCGCGGCGGTGAGCACGGCGCCCACGACGGCCGCGCCGGCCAGCACAAGCGCCGGGCCGAGCAGCCCACGCTGCCCGAGCAGTGCGTCGACCACCACCTTCGCCGCGAGCGGCAGCACGAGACCGCTCGCCCCGCCCAGCAGGCCCAGCACGCCGCCGGCCAGCACTGTCCGCCATTGCGGGCGGAGATGGGCCAGCAAGTGCCGCCACGGCTTCTTGTCGTCCGTCATTTCGGTTCCCTCCGCGAGATTCACCAGGCGACCGGCAGCCGGGTCACGCCCTGCAGCGACAACGCCGGCTTGACCGGGAGCCCGTCGGCGGGCCTGGCGAGCCGCAGCGTGGGCAGCCGGGAGAACAGGCTCGTGAGCGCGACCTCGAGTTCGGTACGGGCGAGCAGGTGGCCGAGGCATTGATGCACGCCGTGGCCGAACGCGAGGTGCCGGTTCGGCCGGCGCCGGAGGTCGAGGCGGCCGGCGCCGGCGATCGACTGGCAGTCCCGGTTCGCCGCGGCGAGCAGCACGACGATCCCGTCGCCTGCCTTGACGCTGCGGCCCCCGATCTCGACGTCCGCGGTCGCGACCCGGCAGAGAGGATCCGCGACCGTCGCGTACCTCAGCAGTTCGTCGACGGCCGCCGCCGGGTCCGCGTGCAGGCGCGCGGCTTCCCCGGGATGGCTGAGCAGCGCGAGAACCGAGAGGGCAAGAGTGTTCGCGGTGGTTTCGTGCCCGGCGACGATCAGCATGAAGACCATGTCCAGCGCCTGCCGCTCGGTCAGCGCGCCCGCCGCCACCTGCTGGGCGAGTCCGCTGAGCAGGTCGTCGGCCGGGGCGGTCGTTTTTTCCCGCAGCAGTTGCTCGAGGTTCCCGCGCAGTACGGAGAACGAGGTGCCGATCTGGTCGATGTCGTGCATCGGCCAGGTCATGTTCGCCGCGAAGAACTCGCGGTCGGCGGCCGGGACGCCGAACACCTCGCACAGCGTGAGCGCCGGCAGCGGGACTGCCAGCCCCGCCATGAGATCGGCTTCCGGGCCGTTCGCGACCACAGCGTCGAGCAGTGTGTCCACAGTGGACTGAATGTGCGGGCGAAGCGCCCGGATCCGGCGCACGCTGAAGTACGGGATGACCATGCGACGCAGGCGCGCGTGCTGCGGGTCGTCCATTTCCACGAACGTCAGCGCTCCCCTCCGCAGCTCGGGGTCCGGCCGGGGCGCGCCCGGCGGCAGCGAAAGCTCGGGATGACGCGGGTTCAGGACGTCGGAGGAGACCGCCGGATGCGCCAGCAGCGTCCGTGCCTGCTCGTACCCGGTGACCGCCCACACCGGGCTGCCGTCGCGCAGCCGGGCCCGGGCCAGCGGTCCCTCCGCCCGCAGGGCCGCGTAGCCCTCGGGCGGCTGGAAGGGGCAGGCCCGGGGCATCGGCAGCTCCGCGGGGCTCATGCCGGAACCCGCAGCAGCGACCGGTGGTAGCCGGGCGGGCTCGGCTCGTCGACCTCGCGGCCCTCGGCGACCACCCACGCGTGCGCGCCGAAAGGCGGCAGCACCCGGACCCCGACGCACCAGGTGGGCCAGCAGCCGCGGGTCCGGCACAGCAGCGCCGTGGCGATCGACCGCCGCAGACAGCCCTTCGGAGCGGCACAGGCCAGGCTCGTGTTCGTGACCACCGCTCGCGCATAGCTCGCCTCCCGGTAGGTCGCGGGCCGGGCCCCCTTGCTGGCTCGCGCGAGCACGGCGGTGATCCGCTTCGGCGGCTGCCGGGCCAGAATCGCCGCCGCGGCCGCCGCGGCGCGGGCAGCGAGACGGTCGCGGAGGCGGAAAGCCGCCGGAGCCATCGCCATCGTCGGGTCGTAGCTCATGTCCGCTCCCCCGCGACCAGGATGCGCCCGTCCAGCAGCTGGACGATCATGTCGTGGACATCCCGTTCGGCGTCCTCCCGGAGCACCGTGAACTCGCTCGCGAGCCGGTCCACCGCCGGGCCGAGGTCCTCCGAAGCCAGCGCCGCCCGCAGCACGATCGCGCCGGTGGGATTCAGGTTCCAGTACTGGCCGCTCTCCTGGTTCAGCAGAGCGATGCCGTACTCCGTTTCCGCCATCGAGATGTCAGGCGCCAAGCGGTACATCAGTGACCTCCTTGCTGCTGCGCAGCCAGGCTTCGCAGCACAGCGTCGGTTCGATCCGGTGTTGCGCGACCACGACGTCGACGGGGCCGCGGCAGGCGGCCAGGAACCGGTCGGCGTCGATCAGCCCGAGCCGGCCGAGCACGCTGTCTTCCGCCAGCGCGACAAGCTGGTCGCGGTGTTCCCTGCTGCCCAGCACGGCGCTCGCCGCCGTTTCAGCCTTCGTGGTGCGGCGCAGCGTCGCCTCCGGCACGACGCCCCGCATGGCGTCGGCCAGCAGCGGTTTGTACCGGCCCGGGTCGTACCGGTCGGCGGCGCGCGCCGACAACGCCACCTCCAGCACCCGGTCGTCGAAGAACGGCGCGGCGAGGGTGACGCCCAGTCCGGCGGCGAGTTGCTGGAAACCCCGGGCGGCCTGGCTGCCCAGGTGGATCGACGCGAGGGCGTGATGCGTGCCGGGATCCGCTGCGAGGGCGGGCTCGGCGGTGGCGGACCGGCGGATCTCCGCTACCGCCATCCGCAGCGCGTCCTGGCTGGCCCACACCGGCAGCGTCGGGCGCATGTCCCAGCTGAGCAGAGGCTCGCTGACGCCGGCGCCGTTCCGGTCGAGTTCGTCCGCGACCGAGCGCAGCCAAGCGGGATAACTGCGGCCCGCGACCAGTTCCGGGACGATTCGCCGCCACGGCCAGCGGTGCCGTGCCGCCGCCGAGCGCAGAAGCCGCGCGCCGCGCACCGGATGCCGCCTCGCCACCGAACGCAGGAGGGTCGGCATGGCCGTGCACATCTCGTCGCCGCCGAGCCCGGTGAGGTGCATCCGCGACGTGTGCGCGGCACCGCGGCCGACGATGCACCGGATCCGGCTTCTGTTGTGCAGAGACAAAAACGGGTCGTCGAACAGCACGTCCGTCGCCAGCATGTTGTCGTACACCAAGGGGCTTTCCTCGGCGCTGATGAGTTCGTGCCGGAGGCGGTGCCCGTCCGCGCGGAGTGCGGCGACCGTGCGCCCGGCCCACTGGACGTCGTCGTCCATGGGATCGGGCTGGGCCGAGGTGATCGCCAGCACGTCGGCACCGCCGCGCACCGCGAGTGCGCACAGCGACGTCGAATCGAGGCCGCTCAAGTGGGAAACCACGCGGCTGCCAGCCGGTGCGCGCACCGCGACCGCTTCGGTGAGGGCCGTTCGCAACGCGGCCACGCTTTCCTCGTGCGGGCGGTCCGCCGACGGTGGCCGCCACCAGCGCCGTTCGGTGGCGCTGTCCTGCCGGTCCAGCACGACGCAGTCACCAGGGCGGACCGCGGCCACTTCGCGCCAGGGCGAGGACCAGCCCAGCGGCCACGGCAAGGCGGGGAACAACAGACGGGCGGCGATCCGCGCGGGCTCCAATTCGGATCCGGTCAGCGCGGCGAGCACGATCGCGCGGTCGCTCGCCACGCTGACGCCGTCGACCACAGCACGGTATACGCGGCGGATGCCCGATGCCGTGCCCTGCACGCGGACCGCGCCGTCCACCGAGGCGAAGATGAACACGCTCCCGGCGGTCCGGGCGTGAACGGTGTCCACGTCGGCGATCGTGCGCACCTTCGCGGCGTGTTCGGACAGGGTCGTCGCGGTGACCGCGTGCTCACCGCAGACCGCGAGCGCGGTCGTCCCGGACCGGCCGGTCGCCAGCTGCCCCGGCGGCCAGTTCCCGACCAGCCACGGCCGGCCGGACGGGTGGCCGATTTCGCTGGCCCCGCCGAACTTGTCCCGCAGGGTGCGGGCGACCGCCAAGCCGCCTTCGGTGTCCGGCAGAACCACGAACCAAGTGGCCAACGTGGGTGACAACGGAGAATTCCTTCCAGTCGGGAGCCGTGGCAGGCGACAAAGGCTCGCCTCGATCGCCTGCCACGTGCTTCACGCGATTACCTCGGCCGTTCGATTACCGGCCGCCGGATCAGTCCCAGCCGCAGCCGATCCACTCCCAGCGGCATCCGCAGCTGGTGCTGGTGGTCAGGGTCTGGAATCCGCCGACCAGCATCACCGTGGGCTTTTCGTACGCCTTCATCGCTCTCCTCCTCTCACCGGAACAAGGTGCAGGCCGTCACGACCGGTCAGCACCAGCCGCAGTCGCCGATCCACTCCCACCGGCAGCCGCGCGCGCCGTTGGTCAGGCTGTGGAATTCGCCGACCAGCGTCATGGTCGGCGGTTCGTATGCCTTCATCGCTTTCCTCCTTTCCGTTGCTCGCCCCCGTCCTCCCCGCGAATTCCGTTGCGGGGCAAGCTGAATCAGCGGATCCGGGCACGGCCTCGGCGCTCGCGGACCAGCGTGGCGAACCGTCCGAAGGTGCCGTCCCGGCCGAGGTCGTGCTGCGCGACGACCTGTCCGCCGGAGATCTCGATAGCCAGCGGCGTGACGGCGTCCAGCGCCCGCAGGATCTCCCCGGCCTCGGGATCCCGGATCACCTTGACGCCCGTCTCGGCCAGCACCTGCTCGACCGGGTCGGCGCCGTCGCCACCGGTCACCAGGAACACGGTCCGGTCGACGGCGATTTCGGCGGGCTTGATCAACCTCGCTTGGTGCAGCGAGGGTTCGTCCCCGGCGGTGAACGCGGCCGCGCTCAGCTCCGTCCCCATCCCGAGCCGCTTGAACGCGGCCGCGACCGCCGCCGGCAGCGGGCCGTTGAGGTAGCGCCGGGGTGTCTCCTCGCCCTCGCTGTCGGCGGCCCGCTCCTCCCGCGCGCTGACGACGGTGAACAACACCGACACCAGCACGGTCAGCAGCAACAGCCACAACGCCAGCGCGCTGAGCAGCACAGTGGTCATGCTCGGCTCACCTTCTTGCCGACCGCGAACATGCGCCCGAGGACGCGCACGGCCAATGGGAACCCGAGCGCGATCGCGGCAAGCCCGACCGCAGCGGGCACGGCGGCGGGCACCGGAACGGACACCACGAGCGGGCCGACACCGCCGATGACAGCCGCGACCGCCATCGCCGCACCGCGCACCGGGACCACCACCCACGACAGCCGGGCCTGTCCGAACAAGCAGCCACACGCGAAGCGATCACCGCGCAGCAAGGCCGGCACGGAAATGGCGACGAAACCGAGCGACAGCAAGCCCGCCGCAATGCATCCCAGCGCAGCAAAGGGCGGCGGGGACAGCAGGAAAACCGCGGTGCCTGCCTCAGCGACACCCAAAAAGTAAGCGAAGGTCCGGTTGGGTTTGCGGAAAAGGCGGTAGCGGACCATCGCGGTGGCGATCGCGTCCGGGCCGCTCAGCTTGCTCAGCCCGCCGAGCGCGAACAACGCCGCCAAGGCGATCCGCGCCGCCAGCACGCCCACGCCGGGCAGCGGTTCGAGACTTTCCATGTCGTTCCGAGTCCTTTCCCTGCCGTGTCAGCCGTTCTCGGGCTGCCAACGGTGCCGGGAGCCGGGGCGAGGACGCTATGGGCGTGGGACGGCCGGAGACGGAGGGACGCGCTGGCCTGGCCGGATCGACGCGGCCGTCCCACGCCGGTGGGACGGCGAAGGACCGTTTCGGCGGCGAATTCGGCAAATGGCCCCGCGCGGAGCAGACCGTGGCATTCTGGTCGTGGGGATGGACGAAGTTCCATGGGGGGACAAATGCCGGAAAACGATTCGGGCCGCGATTTCGCCGCCTTGCTCGAAGCGTTGAAAGTTCGGTCGGGGCGCAGCTACCACGCGCTGGCGGGCCGCCTCGACCTCAGCCAGTCGACGATTCACCGGTATTGCACCGGCCGGAAGCTGCCGCCGGATCCGCGCGTCGTGACGCGGCTGGCCCGGGTGTGCGGCGCGAGCGAGGCCGAGTCCCGGACGCTCGTCCGCGCCTGGCGCCTGGCGGACGCGGTCCGGTGCGGCCCGGCCGCCGCCGGGAGGAGCTCGGAGCGCGTCCCGATCGCCGCACCGCGCAACGACCTTCCGCGCGACGTCAGCGATTTCGTTGCCCGGCAGGATGAACTGCACTGGCTGCTCGACGACCTCGCGTCCGAGGGCCCGGCACAGGTGAAGGCGATCGACGGCATGGCAGGCGTGGGCAAGACCACGCTCGCCGTGCACGCCGCGCACCGGCTGGCCAGCCGTTATCCGGACGGCCAGCTGTTCCTCGATCTGCGCGGCCATACGGCCGGCGTGGCGCCGATGAGCGTCGCGGACGCGTTGGCGGCGCTGCTGCGGGCAGCCGAGGTGCCGGACGAGTCGATCCCCTCGCCGGTGGAACAGCGGGTTTCGCTCTGGCGGTCCGCTCTGTCCGGACGGCGCGCACTGGTCGTGCTCGACAACGCCGCCAGCACTGAGCAGGTGACACCGCTGCTGCCCGGCGAGCGCAGCTGCCTCACCCTGATCACGAGCCGCGGCAGGCTGACCGATCTCGACGCCGTCGGCACGCTCACTCTCGACGTGCTGGCGACCGACGACGCCCTGGACCTGTTCGACCGGGTCGTCGGCCCGGCCGGGACCCGCTGCGACCGCCGCGCGGCGGCGGAAACCGTCCAGCTATGCGGCCGCCTCCCGCTGGCGATCCGGATCGCGGCCGCACGCCTGCGGCACCATCCGGCGTGGACCATCGACCGGCTGAACCGCGGCCTGCGCACCGAGCACCACCGGCTGTCGGAACTGCGTTCGGGAGGGCGCAGCGTGCAGGCGGCGTTCGCGCTGTCGTACGGCAAACTGACCCCGCGGCAGCGGCGCATGTTCCGGCTGGTCGGCCTGCACCCCGGAGCCGAGATCGACGCGGCGGGGGCCGCCGAACTGGCCGACGTGCGGCTGGAGCAGGCGGAGCATCTGCTGGAGAAGCTCGTCGACGCGCACATGCTGCACCAGATCGGCGCCGACCGCTACCGGTACCACGATCTCGTGCGGGACCATTCCCGTTCCCTGGCCTGGACCCGCGAGCCGGAGCGGGAGGCCGCCGTCCGCAGGCTGCTCGACCACCTCCTCCGCGCAGCCGACCGCGCCGCGACACTGCTGGAGCCGAGCAGACGGCCGGAAAGACTCGCGCTGGCCCGCGAGCCCAGGTACGCCCCCGCCTTCAGCGACCGGCAGGACGCCCTCGACTGGCTGGACCTCGAGCGGACGACTCTCGTAGCCGCGGTCGAACTCGCGCAGCGATCCGGCCTCGACCGGCACTGCTGGCAGCTCGCGCGGGCACTGTGGCATTTCTTCCTGTTGCGAGGCCACATCGAGGACTGGCTGCACACCCACTCGCTCGCGCTCGCGGCCGCGCGCCGCACTGGCGACCGCCAGGCCGAGGCAGAAACCTTGAAGAACCTCGGTGCCGCGACGTGGCTGAGCGGCGACGCCGAGGCCGCCATCGCGCAACAGGAACAGGCGCTGACGATCGACCGTGCGCTCGACGACCCGTACGGCGAAGCGAAAACCTTGTCCCATCTGGGATTCATCCACAACCGGATGGGCGAACACC
Organism: Amycolatopsis sp. NPDC054798; assembly: GCF_053611505.1. Taxonomy (NCBI): domain Bacteria; kingdom Bacillati; phylum Actinomycetota; class Actinomycetes; order Pseudonocardiales; family Pseudonocardiaceae; genus Amycolatopsis; species Amycolatopsis sp. NPDC054798. The sequence goes on from NZ_JBSHAM010000003.1 coordinate 42,378, forward strand.
AGCGCGCCGTGGAACGGTTCAGCCGTTCCGTGCTGCTCTACCGGCAGCTGGACGACCCGACCGGAACCGGTCGCAGCCTCGCCGGCCAGGGCGACTCGATGCGCCAGCTGGGCGAACGAGCGGCCGCGTCGCCGCTGCTCGCGGAAGCACTGTCGATCAGCTCCGACTGCCACGACAGCTGGGGCGAAACCCTCGCGAGTGCGGCACTGGGCTTCATCCGCCTCGACGAAGGCCGCGCAGACCAGGCCCGCCGCTGCTTCGAAAGGGCGCTGTCGCTCAGCCGCCAGACCGGAGACCGGTGGAACGAGGCATTCTCCGGCACCGGCCTGGGAGCCGCGCTCCTCGCCAGCGGCGAAAGGGAATGCGCCAAGCGGTGCTTCGAGCAGGCCCTGGTGGTGAGCCGCCAGCACGGTGACCGCAGGAGCGAACGCCTGGCCGAGGAGGGGCTCCGTGCTTGCCGGGTGTGGGCGGACGGCAGGGGGGTTTCCGGGAGTGCGCCGGAGGTTCGCAGCTTGCACGCCTTGTAGGGTCCGGGGCTTTCCGCAGGGGGCATGCCGGTTTTGGGTCGATTCTGGTCGCGGGCGGGATGCTGGCGGCGCTTTGCGTGGGCGATCCGGCATTCTCGACGCCCGGGTGCTGAGCGAGTACGTCCAGCCAGCGTGCCCTTGGCGTCCCCGGCTCCGGCTCCGGCTCCGGCTCCGGCTCCGGCTCCGGCTCCGGCTCCGGCTCCGGCTCCGGCCAAGCGAACTGGGCACAGGGTTCTGTCAACGAGAACCGCCGGAATCCGCTGGCACACTACCGCCGGGAGCTCTCGCGTTCGGCGAAGAGATGCCCCATGCGTTGCTGTTTCGCTGCCAGGTAACGAAGATTCTCCGACGCAGCACCCACCGTCAGCGGAAGCCTCCGCAGGACGGAAACCCCGCCCGCTTCCAAATCCCGGATCTTCGCGGGATTGTTGGTCAGGACCTGTGTCCGCACCACCCCAAGATCCCGCAGAATGGCCGCAGCAGCCCCGTATTCTCGTGCGTCGGCCGGTTCGCCCAGGCGGAGGTTGGCGTCCACTGTGTCCAGTCCGCGGTCCTGAAGCTCGTACGCCGCCAGCTTTTTCGCCAGTCCGATACCCCGGCCTTCGTGCCCGCGCAGGTACACCAGCACCCCGCCGTCACGGCTGATCCGGGCGAGGGCGGCGTCCAGTTGCGGGCCGCAGTCGCAGCGGGTCGAGGCCAGGGATTCACCGGTCAGGCATTCGGAGTGCACGCGTACGGTCGCCTCGTCGCCCGGTTCGCCGCAGATGAGCGCGACATGGTCGGCGCCGGTGCGCAGGTCCAGATAGCCCATCGCGCGGAAGCGGCCGTACCGGGTCGGGAGTTCGGTTTCGGCGGTTCGCGCCACGCGCGGCTGTTCGTCGGCCGGGAGCGGATCCCGCAGCCGATAGGAGATGAGGTCCTCGATGCTCAGCGCGGGCAGGTCGAACCGGCGCGCGAGTTCCTTGACGCCGGGGCCGCGGAGCATCGATCCGTCGTCGGCCACCAGTTCCGCGATGGCCGCGACCGGCGGCACGCCTGCGAATCGGCACAGATCGACCGCCGCTTCGGTGTGGCCTGGTCGCTCCAGGACGCCGCCGGGTCGCGCGCGCAGCGGGAGGACGTGGCCGGGGCGGGTGAAATCCGCGGCGGCGGCCGCCGGGTCGGCCAGCAGGCGCAGGGTGCGGGCACGATCGGCGGCACTGATTCCGGTGGTCACGCCGGTTTTCGCGTCCACGGTCACGGTGTAGGCGGTGCCGCGCGCGTCCTCGTTGTGCTCCACCATCGGCGGCAGCCGGAGGTGCGCCGCGCGGTCCGGGGCCATCGGGGCGCACAGCAGTCCGGAGGTGTGCCGCACAGTCCACGCGACCCAGTGCGCCGACGCGGTGTGCGCGGCCAGCACCGCGTCGCCCTCGTTCTCTCGGTCGGCGGCGTCGGTGACGAGCACCGGCTTGCCCTCGCGCAGCGCGTCCAGCGCCATGGTCATTCGGTCCATGACACCAGTATAAGCATGCTTACGTTAAATGAGCATGCTTACTCATCGCCGCGCTCCATCTCGCGCAGCTCGCCTTCGACGACGAGGGCCGCCTGGCGCAGCTGACGGTCGGCGGCGACGATCTCGTCCCGGCCGAGAACCGACCCCAGGGTGTCGCTGATCCGGAGCACCTCGGCGTCCATCTCCTCAAGCGCGGCAAGACCGGCCTTGGTGACTTCGAGCGACAGGGCACGCTCGCTCTCCGGGTGCGCGCCGCGGGCGACGAATCCGCGCTTCTCCATCTGGGTCACGATGCGCGTCATCGTCTGCGGGCGGGCGTAGCACCGCCGGGACAACTGAGCCAGCGTCAGATGCGGCCGGTTGGCCAGGATTCGCAGCGCGGTGTAGCTCGACAGCGTCATGTTCCACCGCCGCAGCCGCGCGTTGCCGATCCGCGAGACCGCGCGCTCGAACCGGAACACGGCGTCGATCAGGGACGACGCCTCGTCCATGCCGGTCTCCGCGCGCGCGGGCGAGCGGCCGTCGTCGAACGGGTCTACGTAAGGCAAGGGATCGGTCACCCCCGCAGCGTAGAGCGCCGGGCACGGATGCGCGTCAGCATGCTTGCATTCGTATCCGCACGCTTATATGGTCTAAGCATGCTTACATCATCTCGATTCCGCTCCGCCTTGGGGAATTTCCCCAGCGGCGTCGTGGCGATCACCGGACGGGACGAGGACGGGCGGCCGGCGGGCCTGGCGGTTTCGTCGTTCACGTCGGTCTCGCTCGATCCGCCGCTGGTGGCTTTCCTGCCCGGCAAGACGTCCTCGACGTTCCCGGTGCTCGCCCGGCGCGGCACGTTCTGCGCCAACGTCCTGGCTGCCGGACAGGAAGACGTCTGCCGTGCGCTCGCGGTCTCCGGCGGGGACAAGTTCGCCGGCGTCGGCTGGCATCCCGGGCCGCACGGCGATCCCGTGCTCGACGGGGCCGTCGCCTGGATCGCCTGCACGATCGAGGCCGTGCACGACGCCGGCGACCACCACCTCGTCCTCGGCCGCGTCGACGACCTGGCCGCCGACACCACGGCGGAGCCGCTGCTGTTCTTCCGCAGCCAGTACCACCACCTCGCGGCCTGAGCCGCGCGCCCGCGTCAGCCCGACCTCAACGGAGAGGCACGTCATGACCACACCGGCAGAAGCGAGACGCACGACGCTCGCGGCCTCGATCGGCAACACCGTGGAGACCTACGACTACGCCGTCTACGGCTTCCTCTCCGCCGTGCTGGCGAAGGTGTTCTTCCCGGCCGCGAGCACCGGCGCGGGCCTGCTGTCGTCGTTCGCGGTGTTCGGCTCGGCATTCCTGGCGCGTCCTGCGGGGGCCTTGGTGTTCGGCCCGATCGCGGACCGGCACGGCCGCCGTCCCGCGCTCGTGGCGTCGCTGCTGCTGATGGCCGGCGGCAGCACGCTGATCGGACTGCTGCCGTCGACCGGGACGATCGGCGTCGCCGCGCCGATCCTGCTGGTGCTGTTGCGGTTCGCCCAAGGGCTGGCCGGCGGCGGCGAGTTCACCACGGCGATCATCTATGTCGCCGAGTTCGCCCCGCCGCACCGGCGCGGTGCGCTGTCGAGCCGCGTGCAGGTCGGCAGTCTTGCCGGATTCCTGCTGGGCGCGGTCGTCGTGCTGTCGCTGAGCGCCGCGCTGACTCCGGCGCAAATGCTCGGGTGGGGCTGGCGGGTGCCGTTCCTGCTGGCCTTTCCCATCGGCGGGATCGGCCTCTATCTGCGCAGCCGGTTCGGCGAGACGCCCGAGTTCCTCGACGCCCGCGCCCGGCCGTCCGCATCGGACCGATCGGCGGACCGGCAATGGTCCTCGGTGCTCCTGCTCGTCGGCGTGTCAGTGCTGCACATCGTCGGCATCTACATGGTCTACACCTACGTGCAGAGCTACCTCATCCAGCTGCGGCTGTCCCCCGTCGCGGCAACCGCGGTGATCGCGTTCGCGCTGCTCGTCGGGATCTTCCTCGTGCTCGCGGGCGGCCGGGCCGCGGACTGGCGAGGCCGTCCGAAAGTGCTGCTGGCGTCCTCGCTCACGGTGCTCGTGGTGAGCTACCCGTTGTTCGCCGCGCTGGCCAGCGCCCCTCCCCTGTGGCTGATCATCGTGTGCACGGTGGCGCTGTCGGCCGGCCCGGCGTTCTACTCGGGCGTCGCTCCGATCACCTACGTCCAGCTCATTCCCGTGCGGCGGCGCGGCAGCCTCGTCGGCATCTCCTACAACGTGACTGTCGGCATCCTCGGCGGTTCGGCGGTGTTCATCTGCCAGGCGCTGGTCGAGCTGACCGGCGACCGCCGCTCCCCCGCGTACCTGCTGCTGGCCGCAGCCGCCGCCAGCGCACTCGCCGCGTTCGCGCTCACCCGCCGCGCGGCCCGCACCCCCGCGGCTTCCCCGTCCGCCCTTCCCCTGACCGCGGAGTCCGGCTCATGACCACTTTGTCCCTGACCGACGCCCACCGCCTCGTCCTGGCCGCCATGACCCAGGCCGGGCACACCCCGGACGAGGCCGCCGTCATCGCCGAGCACCTGCTCGACTGCGAACTGCGCGGGCTGACGTTCGGCGGGCTCGCCCGCGCACTGTCCATTGTGGAGCGGATCCGCGCCGCGGCTGAGGCTCCGCAGCCGATCCGGGTCCTCGCGGAGACCCCGGTTTCGGCCGCCCTCGACGGCGGCGACCAGGTGGGTTACCTCGTCGGCATGCGGGCGCTGGACCTGGCGGCGGAGAAGGCCCGCGCGCACGGAATGGCCGTCGTCGGCGCCCGCAACACCTGGTACACCGGCATGTTTTCCTACTACCTGGAGAAGGCCGCCGCAGCCGGGCTCGCCGGGATGATCGCGGGCAGCGGGCCCGCTGTCGTCGCCCCGCAGGGCGGCACCGAAGGCAGGTTCGGCACCAACCCGATCGCGTTCGGATTCCCCGCTTCGCCGACGCCGGTCATCTGGGACATCGGCACCTCCGCGGTGATGTACGGCGACGTGGTGCTGAAAGCGCGGCTCGGCGAGCAACTCGAGGAGGGCCAGGCGTTCGACGCTTCCGGGGCGCCCACCCTCGACCCGGCAGCGGCCCTAGGCGGCGCGTTCGGCGTGTGGGGCGGGCACAAGGGTTCCGGGCTGGCCATGGTGGTGCAACTGCTCGGCATGATGAGCGGCGCGGCCGCGGCCCCGCCGGGCATCTCCGACTGCGGGTTCTTCGTGCTGCTGGTCGATCCGGCCACGCTCACCGACCCGGACGACTACCGCCGCCGCGTCAGCGAGTACGCCGCGTCGATCCGGGCGACCCGGCCCGTCGAAGGGGGCCCCGCCGTCCGCGTGCCGTTCGACCGGTCCGCCGCTTGCCGCGAAGAGGCGTTGCGGCGCGGCACGATCGACGTTCCGGACGCGGTGGTCGCGGCCCTGCGGAAGGCCGCGCATGAGTGACCGCGCGGACGACTTCCGGATCGGCCCGTCGCCGTCGGGACAGCTGCTGTGCGGCGGCTGCACCCCGGACGACCGGTGCCGCCTCGGCGTCGAGATCGCACACGCAGACGAAGCCGCGACGACGGTCGCCCTGCACCGGGAAGCCCGGCTGGTCACGAAATCGCTCCATATCTCCTACCACCGCCCGGTACCGGTCGAACGGCCGCTGACGGTGACGGCGCGGATCGACAGCCACGCGGGCCATCGCTGGGAGGTCTCCGCGCGGATGACCCTCGCCGGCGGCACCGTCGCATTGGCCTCCGCCAGCGCGGAACTCCGCACCCGGCGGCCTGATCACTTCGCCAGGCATCAGGCCTGGCTGGCACACGAATAAGGAGGACCCGATGGTCGAATTCTTCACTGGGCTGCAGCCCCTCGAAGCGGGCGAAACCACCCCGGACGCCCTGCTCGCGCGAGTCCGGGAGCTGGACCGTTCCGAGGTGATCGACCGCGTTCTGGTCGGGTATTCCTCGACCTGGCCGCACAATCACGCGACCGCGCCGTTCGCCCTCGCGCTCACCGAGAAGTTCTCGCCGATCGTCGCGCACCGCCCGGGCGTCATGCCGCCGGCGGCCGCCGCGCGCTACTTCGCCACGCTCGACGCGCTCGCCCGCGGGAGGCTCGCGATCAACGTGGTCGTCGGCGGTTCCGACAAGGACCTGCGCCGCGAATCCGACGACCTGCCCAAAGCCGAGCGCTACCGGCGCGCGGTCGAATACCTCGACGTCGTCCGGCGCACCTGGACCTCTCCCGAACAGTTCGATCACCACGGCGAGTACTACACGGCCGAGGCGGTGAAGATCCTGACCAAGCCGGTGCAGGGACAGGTGCCGATCTTCATGGGCGGCGAAAGCGACGACGCGGTCGACTTCGGTGCGCGCCACGCCGATCTGTACATGCTGTGGGGCGAGCCGTTCGCGGGTACCAAGGAACGCATCGACCGCGTCCGCGACGCCGCCGAACGGTACGGCCGGAAGATGCGGTTCTCTCTGAGCTTGCGGCTGTTCGTCGGCGACACCGACGACGACGCCTGGGCCCAAGCGCGCGCGGCGGAGCGGCAGATAGCCGAAGCCTCCGGGAAGTTCCTGCGCTCGTCGTCCACCGACACCTCGGTCGGCAGGCAGCGAGCGCTCGCGCTGACCGACGAGGAGTTGCATGACGACTGCTTCTGGACCGGGCTGACCAAGCTGCTGGGCGGTTTCGCCAACTCGCAGGCGCTCGTCGGCACCGAGGAGCGCATCCTGGAGACGCTGGGCACCTATCGTGACCTCGGGGTCGATGCGTTCCTCGTGACCACCGGCGCCGAAGCGGCCTGGGACCCGGCCCTGGAGGGATTCCTCGCCCAGGCGAAGAAGGAGCTGGCATGACGGGAACGGTCCCTCGAACCGAAGACCTCGCGGCGGAGACCGTCAGCGGGCTGATCGCCGAGCGGGCCCGGCAGCACCCGGGCAAACCCGCGCTCGTGGTCGACGGAGCCGAGCTGACCTACGGCGAGCTGGACCTGGCGGTGTCCGAGGTCGCGCGCGGTCTGCTCGCCACCGGCGCCGCGCCGGGCGACTCGGTCGGCATTCTCCTGCCCAACCGCGCCGAATACCTGCTCGCCTGGTTCGGAGCCGCCCGCGCCGGGCTCGTCGAGGTCCCGGTCAACACCGCCTACAAAGGACAGTTCCTCGACCACGCGCTGCGCAGCACCGGCGTCCGGATCCTGGTCACCGAGCCCGCGCTGCTCGGCCTCGTCGCCGACCTCCCGGAACTGCCGGAGGCGCTGACCACCGTCGTCGTGCTCGACGACGCATCTCCCGGCCGCACGCCGCCGGGGGTGCGGGTGCTGGGCTGGCCTGACTTGCTCGCCTCCGGCGACCCCGGCCGCGACCTTCCTGCGGTCGGCCCGGCTGACCCGGTCGCGGTCATGCTCACCTCCGGCACCACCGGACGCAGCAAGGGTGTCGTGTACCCGAACCGCATGCAGGTCGTCGCGGCCAAGGAATGCGCGCAGCAGATGGGCACCACCGCCGACGAACGGCTGTACACCTGCCTCCCGCTGTTCCACGGCGCGGCCCAGGTCAACATCACCCTGCACGGGCTGTTCGCCGGCGCCACCGTGGTGCTCGGCCGCCGGTTCTCCGCGAGCCGGTTCTGGGACGAGATCCGGGCCGGCGGGGTCACCCAGTTCAACGCGCTGGGCTCGATCCTGCCGGTGCTGCTGGCCCAGCCTCCGTCCGGACGCGACCGCGACCACCGGGTCGAGCGGGTGTTCGCCGCGCCCGCTCCGCCCCAGGTGCTGGAGCCGTTCGAGGAACGGTTCGGAATCCACGTCGTGGAAGGCTACGGGCTCACCGAAATCAAGAACGTCCTCTACAACCCGTTGGCCGCGCGCAAGATCGGCTCGATCGGCGTGCCCACGGCGTCGTCGATCCTCGAAGTCCACGACGAGTCCGGGAACCGCGCGGCACCCGGGCAAGCCGGGGAGATCGTGTACCGGCCGCGCGAGGCGAACATCATGTTCTCCGGCTACCGCGGCGAACCCGAGGCCACCCTCGCGACCATGAAAGACCTCTGGTGGCACACCGGCGACCTCGGCTACACCGACGAGGACGGGTACTTCTACTTCATCGACCGCAAGAAGGACGCCCTGCGCCGGCGCGGCGAGAACATCTCCTCGCACGAAGTCGAATCGGTCCTGCTCGCCTACCCCGGCGTGGTCGCGGCGGCGGCGGTCGCCACGCCGTCGGAGCTGGGCGAGGACGAGGTCCTCGCCGTGCTGCAGCTGGAATCCGGCCGGAAGCCGGACTTCGCGGAGCTGTTCGCGCACTGCGACCGGACCCTGCCGCACTTCATGGTCCCCCGCTACTACCGCGTGCTCGACCAGCTGCCCGTCACCCCGACCGGCAAGGTCCGCAAGACCGACCTGCGCGGCCAAGGCCGGGGTGAGGCGTGGGACGCGCAGGCCGCCGGACTCGCCCCGACCCGCCATGTCTGAGCGGAAGGCGGTGCGCCTCCGCGAAATCGCGCCACGCCTGACGTTCCAGGACCACATTGTGCCGACCGAGGTCAAGGTCGAGCTTGTGCAACGGCTCGTCGACGCCGGCGTTCGCGCGTTCGAGCTGTCGTCGTTCGTGCGTCCCGACCTGATCAAGGGACTCGCCGACGCCGAGGAAGTTTTCGCGGCTGTGCGCCCCACTCCGGGTCTGCACCTCGGCTGCTGTGTCGGCAACGTCCGCGGCCTGGCCCGCGCGATCGACGCGGGCGCGGACAGCGCGTCGTTCCTTCTCTCGGCAGACGAAGATTTCGCCCGCGCCAACATCGGCCGCTCCACAATGGACTCGCTGGCCGAACTCGAACGCATGGCCGCTTATGCCGCCGATCACCGCATCCAGCTCGGCACCTACGTGATCTTCGCCTGGGGCGGCCCGACCGGTCCCGCCCGCGGCGCCGACGAACTGGAACCGCTGGCCCGCCGGCTCCTCGACCTCGGCGCAGACCGCTGGATTCTCGCCGACTCGTCCGGTTACGCGGCCCCGCCGCAGATCCGCGACCTCGTTTCCGCCGCGCTCGCGCACATACCGGCGGAAAACCTCACCGTGCAGATCCACGACGCCCGCGGCATGGGCTTGGCCGCCCTGCTGCCCCTGCTCGACCTCGGCGTGCGGAACATCGACACCGCGCTTGCCGGAAGCGGCGGGCACCCGGCCATGCCCGGCGCCCAAGGCGGCGGGATCTGCACCGAGGACGCCGTCCAGCTGCTCGAACTGTCCGATGTGGACACCGGGATCGACCTGCCGCGCCTGATCGCCGCCGCGAACTGGCTCGCGGACGAACTCGGCGTGCCGGGCAAGGGTTTCGTCCGGCGCACCGGACCGGTGCCGGACCGCCCCGGGCAGCCGCTCGCCTTCCGCTGGTGAACCGGGATCTTCTCCCGGAACCGCTCATCGCAACCGGTCAAGGAGGACCAGTGCCGAACATTGTCGTCGCCGGGGCGGGCCTGACGGGCCTCGCCGCCGCGATCTCCGCCCGCGAAGCCGGAGCGGACGTCGTCCTGCTGGAAAAGGGCAGCCGTGCCGACGTCGGCGGGAACGCCGCGTTTTCCGGCGGGCTGTTCCTGTTCTGCTACGACGGCCCGGACGACCTCACCTCGATCACCCAGGACTTCGAACCCGGCATGCACGCCGGGGAAATCGTCGCACCGCCCTACACTCGCGAGGCCTACGCGGCCGAGCTGACGGCGATGAGCGACGGCCAGGCCGACCCGGAACTGGTGGCAGCGCTAGCGGAACGCTCGCTGGACACCGTGCGGTGGCTGTCCGCGAAAGGAGTGCGTTTCACCTTCAACCGGACAGTCGGCGCGCGCGTGCGGGACGGCGTGCTGCACATCCCGCCCGGGCAGATCCTGACCAGCACGGGCGAAGGGATGTCGCGCGGGTTCGAAGTGATCAAGCCGCTGCTGCGGTACGCCGAGCAGATCGGCGTCGAACTGCGCTGGTCCGCCCCGCTCGTCGACGTCGTCCGCGAAGGCGAGCGGGTCACCGGCGCACGGACCCCCGACGGCGTGCTTCCGGCGGACGCGGTGGTGATCGCCAGCGGCGGATTCCAGGCCAGCCGCGCGTTGCGGCACCGGCATCTCGGTCCGCAATGGGAGAACGTGAAACTGCGCGGCACCCGCCAGGCGACCGGCGACGGGATCGCGGCGGCGTTGCGGGCCGGGGCCGGTCCGGCCGGGGTGTGGTCGAGCTGTCACTCCGCCGCCGTGGACCCGACCATGCCCGCGCCGGAGCGCAGCGAGGCGTCGCCGCCGTTCCCGCTGCACGGGTTCTGGCTCGGGGTGCTCGTCAACCGGGACGGCGAGCGGTTCGTCGACGAGGGGTTCGGCCCGTGGGTCAAGAACTATTCGAAGATGGGCAAGGCGATCATGGGCCAGCCCGGCCGCGAAGCGTACGAGATCTTCGACCAGCACACCGCGGCACGCGTGGCGGACGAGTTCGCCGGGGCCGCGGTCCCGGTCACCGCGCCGACTCTGCCCGCGCTCGCTGAGCGCATCGGCGTGCCTGCCGAGACGCTGGTCCGCACGGTGGAGGAATTCAACCGCGCCTGCCGGAAAGACGGGAGCACGAACGGTATCGCGCCGGCCAAATCGCACTGGGCCGTCCCGCTGGACCAGCCGCCGTTCGTCGCCTACCACGCGGTGGCCGGGCTGACCTTCACCTTCGGCGGCGTGCGGATCGACCCCGACGGACGCGCTTTGGCCTCCGACGGCGCGCCGGTGCCCGGGCTGTACGCGGCGGGCGAGGCCACCGGAGGCCTGTTCTACGGCGACTATCCCGGCGGCGCCGCGCTGATGCGGGCAGCGGTGTTCGGCCGTTCGGCAGGCCGCACCGCAGCGACCGAGGCGCTTCAGCGCGGCTGAAGGGCGTGCAGCAGGCCGGACGCGGACGGCGTCCGTTCGAGCCGATCGACGCACGCGAGGATCGCCTCGCCGCCAGCCCGGCCGTAAACCTGGTCAGCGGCCGCATGAAACCGCCGGACGATCTCGGCGGCGGTCATCGAAGGGAAGGTGTCCTGTTCGGCGACGAGCACCTGTCCGTCGTCGAGCAGGACACGCACCCAGGAACCGTTGCGGGCCGGAAAGCGCGCCGTCAGCTCGGGGTCCGCGACCAGCCGGGTGCGGCCAGCGAGCCGGTTCGCCTCGGGATCGGCCGGGTTTCGCCAGTTCCGGTCGAGAATTCCGCCGGACGCCAGCACCGAAGCCACGCTGAACTGCACGCTCAGCTGCGCGGCCACGACATCGGCGATCGGGCCGCTGTTGTCGCAGCCGGGATACCGGACCGCCTGCTCCGCGAGTCCGATGCGGACGGATTCGACGCGGGCCGGATCGGGACGGTGCCGCCGCCCGATCTCCTCGGCGAGCTGGCAAGGCCCCTGCACGTAGATACAAGCCGGCGCGGGCTTGTGCACGATGTCGCGGATCGCGAAGCCCGGCCCCGCGGCGAGCCGGTGCGCCCGGTCCCGGGCGCCGAAAGCGGCCAGCAATCCCGCCTCGCCGTCAACTGCCCCACCGGACGCGGTCAGCCCGGCGGCCGCCAGCAAAGCCGACTCGACACCGGTCCGCGCAGCCATCGCCGAATGCAGCACATGCTCCTGCGTAGCGGCCCGCGCCCAGTGGTTGAGGCCGCACGCCGCGTTGGCCGCCATGCCGAGCGCCGCCCGGGTCGAAGCCTCGTCGAGAGCGAGCAGGCGGGCGCACGCGGCCGCAGCAGCGACGGGCCCGAGCACGCCCGTGGGCCGGAAAGTCGCGGCCACTTCAGACGTGATGATCGCCGAGCCGAGGCGGCACATCACCTCGTAGCCGACCACCGCGGCGGACAGCAACCGCCCGCCGGACACCTCGTGCTGCCCGGCCAAGGCCAGCAGCGCGGGGAACACCACCATGCCGGGATGCGACGAACTCTCGACATGCGTGTCCGTCCGCCCGGTCGCCGCCGCGGGCACACTGTTGAGATACGCCGCCGTCGGGGCCGCGATGTCAAGGACGAACGCGGCCTCAGCGCGGGGATTTCCCAGCGCTTGCAAGGCAATGCGGCTCTCACCGGAAGACACCAGCGCAGCGGACAGGAAGTCCGTCAGACACAGCTTGGCTTTGTCGAGAACGTCCGCAGGCAGCAGGCGTGTGGTCGTCCCCACGCAGAATTCCGTCAGTTCTCCCACAAGGTCTTGGCCCATGGTTGATAGTATAAGCATGCTTACTCTCAATACGCATGCTTACGGAGGTTCGCGGTGCTCTACGAACTGACCCATCTCGCACTGAAGCTCTACACGGCGCCCAAAGCCCTGCCCGCGCTGGAGGATTACGCCACGAGCGCGGCGGCGCGCGGCAGGCTGCTCGGCTGCTGGGAGACCGAACACGGAGAGGTCGTCGGCCGCGTGCTGCTGCTCCGGGAATTCGAGGACGCGGGCGCGCTCGCCGAAGAACGGCAACGGATCCTCGCCAGCGCCAACCCGTTCGGGGTCGGCGAACACCTGGATTCGTTCACCGTCAGCAGCTACGCGCCGTTCCCGTTCCTCCCGCCCGTGCAGACCGGGCGCTTCGGCGACGTCTACGAATTCCGCACCTACGACCTCAAAGTCGGCGGCCTGGCGCCCACCATGGCCGGCTGGGAGGCCGCGCTTCCCGAACGCACCAAGCTTTTTCCGCTCACCACAGCGATGTACGGCCTGGACGGAATCCCGCGCATCACGCACATCTGGCCGTTCCCCAGCCTCGACGGACGCCTTGCCATCCGCCGAGAATCCTACGAGCGGGGAATCTGGCCGCCGGAGAACGGTCCGGAGAACATCGCGCGTGCGACCTCCAGCATCGCCATCCCGACGGCTTTCTCACCGCTGAACTGAAGCGGTTCGCCTCCTCGAGGGACTTCGTCCGCGGGTCGGCCAGCTGGGCGTCGACCTTGACCCGCACCAAGAACACGCCGTCTTCCTGATCGAACGGATCGCTCATCGCGGGTGCCGTTCTCGTGGTCGCCCTTTCTCCGGGGAAAGCAGCGAGTTCGCGAGAAAGAAGAAGGCACTGAATTCCCGCTCGTCCGCAAGCAAAGATTCCTTCCACCAGCGGAGCGCACGCTCGCTCAGCGGTGCGGACCTCCAGGACGGCCCGGCGGACGCCGGATCACGACGCCGCCGGGCCCTGGCTCAGAAATCCCGAATAGACGATCTTCAACAGCACCGCGTAAGCATGCTGCTGATCCGCGCTGATCTGCTGTTCCTCGGTCAGCCCGTGATTCACCGCCTCGATCCGGCCGATGATGCGGTCCAGGTCCGCCAGGACGTCGACCGGCGCCGGAATGAAGATGCCTCGTTCCACGAAGCGGATCACCGTGGTTACGTACTCGTCAGCACCTGCCAGGTCGGCCTTGGTGTCAGCCAGGACGTCGTGTCGCACGCCGCGAGGGAAAGGAAGCCATCGCCACAGCGTGTACGCGTCCTGGAAACTCAGCATTCCGCTCTTCTTTCGATTCTACTTGTACCAGAACGACACGATCCGGCCGTCCGGTCCGATGATCCCGCCCAGTCCGCTGCCGGGAGTCCGGTATTCGACGCCGATCTGACCGTCTTCGAAGAACTCCCGGCTGGCGTTGAGCCCCTTCTTCCCGCCGGGCTGCTTCAGGCTGTCCGCCCAGGCCTTCGCGTCCGCGAGGTACTGCTCAGGCGTGACCGGGCCGCCCTTTTCCGGCCAGTGCTTGTCGTAATGGTACTCGAAGCTCTGTTCGCGCGTCGTAAAGGAGCCCTCGTGCCATACCTCGTCTAGTCCTGGCGGACAGACAAACGTGTTGTGCACCAGCAGCGGAATGCTGCCCGCCAGCACGTAATAGGTGTGCACCCCTTCAACCGTCAGGTTGTAAGTGCGCAAGGCGGCGCTGTATCGGCGGTTGGCGGAGATCGTGGCGCTGCCGTCGCCCGGCGTGTCGAGCTTCTCGCCCGCCCGGAGCGCTTCGCTCGCGGTCCACCGATGGGTCGTCTTGTCCCAGAACAGATGGTGGGCGGTGGTGGTGACCGTCCCGGTTCCGCCCGGGCCGGCGACCGCCAGGTCGTCGAAGTCCCGGTCGTCGTCGGTCACGTGGACCGCGGTGACCAGGTGTCGTTCGACGGCACGGCTTCCCGGCTCGGCGTTGGACACCCGGTCGCCGGGCCGGACGTCCTTGATCGGCTTGACGGTTCCGTCCGCCATCAGCACCGGCGTCGCGCCGGCGAAACTGTTGGCGCCGCACGGCACTACGTTGGTGAGGTCGTAGCCTTCCTTGGCCAGATTCGCCGCGTCCGCGGTGGCCTCTTGGGACAGCCGTTCCATCGCCCCGAGTTCGGCGTTGATCTCGGTGCCGAGCACGTCGAAGACGCTCTTGCCCGAGGACATCGCGTCCGCCAGCTCGGCGGTCGTGGCGATCGTGTCGGCCAGGCCGAGATCGGCTCCCGCGCCGCCGAGGACGCCGAGCAGGTCGCAGACCCCCTCGCAGGCCACGCTGATCAGGCCGATGGCGACGAACAGGAAGAGGTCGCCGACCGGATCTCCGCCGGAGGTCATGATCGGGTCCGGGTAGCGGGGCGCGAAATTGGCGCTGTACAGGTTTTCCGGCTGCAAGCACTCGTTGGTTTTGAGACTGTTCTGCGGATTCAGCTGGCGGCACGCGTCCTGGAGACGATGCAGGATGCGGTCTTTGTCCGCCGGGCTGCCGGTGAGCAGGAGAACGCAGTCGTCCGGGCTCAGGAAGTCCACCGACGCGCCGGTCCGCATCGCCGGCTGGCAGGACTGCTTGCGCTGCTCGATGAACTGCTGCTTCTCGGTATTGAGCTTGCCGGAAACGCTCGCCCACGCGTCGTGCGCGTCCTTCGCCGCGTCGCTCGCGCTCTTCCCGGCGTTGACAGCCGACTGATACGCGTCGTGGGCGGACTTCGCCGCGTCGCGTGCATAGCCCGCGGCTTCCGCGGCTGACTGGACGGCCGAGGCCGCCGAGCGACCGGCCTGGTCGGCTGCGGCAGTCGCCGTCGCCGCCGCGGCAGCAGCCGATTTCGCGGAGGCTTGCGCCTGCTGCGCGGAGGCAGCCGCACGGGCAGCCGCCTGACGTGCCTGGTCAGCCGCCGTATTGGCGTCCGCCGCCGCAGCGTTGGCCTGGTCCAGGTAGTGCGCGGCGTCCTCGGAAGCCTGGCGCGCTCTGGCTGCCGCGGCCTGTGCCTCGTAGGCGTCGTGAGCGGCGTTCGCCGCCGCGGTGGTCGCTTGTGCCAGAAGGCTGTCGACCGCGGCGTTGTGCGCGGCGGTGTTCTGGTCGCGCTGCGCCGCGGAGAACTGGCCCACGGTCAGGAACTCGTGCAGCAAGGTCGGCGGACCGTCCAGCGCGGCTTGCGCGCCGGCAACCACCTCACGGTATCCGGCGGCCCGGGCAGCGGACTGCACCTGGCTGACCTTCACCTGGTCGTCGGACTTCAGAGCGGTGTACTGGCCGGTGTCGAGGAAGTCCCGCAACGCTTTGCCGGTGCCCGCGTCCAATGCGGCCTGGGCCTGCTGGACGACCACCGTCCGGCCGGCCGCTTTGGCCGCCGACATGATCTGGCTGACTTGCAGAGTGTCGTCGGTCAGCCGGCCGGGATAGTCGCGATCGCGCAGGAAGTTCCGCACATCGCCGTCCGAACCGGCGAGCGCCGAGGCCGCCGCCGTCTTGAACCCGGCCGTGCCCTTCTCCGCGAGTTCGGCGAGCACGACCCGGTCGTCCTGTCCCGCTGCGACATTCAGGCCGAAGGAGATGTAGTCGACCACTTCGTCGTCGTTCGCGGCGACTGCGGTAAGCGCCGCGGCCTTGGTCCATGAGCCACCGGTGTCCGACAGCCTCAGCGCGACGCGGCGAGCGTCGGCGACGACCGTGGCACGCGCGGTGCCCGCAGCGGTCGCTTCCGCGATCAGCCGGTTGGTCTCCGCGTCCCGAACGGTCGCCTGGTCCTGATCCCACCGCGGCGGCACCGGCTGCGCGGCGGCTGCCTGCGCGGCGGCGAAAGCCGCATCGTCGGACTGCTGCCCGGCCAGCGTGATCCGGTCATCATCGGCTTTGCGCGCGACCTTCGCGATCTTCGCCGCCTGCTGTGCGGCATTGGCCGCGGTGTTGGCGGCCGCCGTCGCGGCGTTCGCATGGTCAGTCGCCTTCCTGGCGGCTTCGTCCGCGGTGCCCTTGAAGACTGCCGCTGCGGCAGCCGCCTCAGCAGCTCGGTTGGCGTCGGCAGCGGCCGCATCAGCAGCGTCGGCGGCCTCCCCGGCCGCGGTGCTCGCCTGATTCGCCCATGCCTGGCTCGACTGGGCGGCGGAAACCGCGCGCGCCGCCTGTGCGCGTGCCCGCGCGGCTGCGGCCAGCGCCTGCCGGGCATCCGCACCAGCAGCCGCCGAACTGTTCGCCGCGTCGGTCGCCGCTTGTGCCGCGGTACGCGACTGATTCGCCGCGTCCACTGCTGCCTGGCCGGCGCCGATGGCCTGCTGTGAAGCCGTCTTCGCCGCACGCGCTGCGTTGGCGGCCGTTGTCGCGCTCTCCGCCGAAGCGCGAGCGGTATGGGCTGCTGCGGCGGCATCTGATGCTTTTTTGCTGTCGCCAAGCGCAGTCGCGGCAGCGTCGTACGCGTGCGACGCGTCCCGGCCCGCTTGCGAAGCCGCGCTAGCAGCTCGCGACGCGGCTACCGCTGCGGTGTGCGCCGAAGCTGTCGCTGCGTTAGCCGCGCCGATCGCTTGGCGCGCGGTGACCGAGGCTTGTTCAGCGGCGTATGCGGCGCGATTGGCGGCATCGGTCGCTTCGCTGGCGTGGCCCTGCGCGGACGCGGCGGCATCCTTCGCTTGCTGAGCCGCCTTCTGCGCGGCCGCCGCCGCGGCGACCGCTTTGTCCGACTCCTCCTTCGCTTGCTGGGTCTGGCTCGCTGCTTGGTCTGCCGCCGCTTGCGCCGTCGACACCAGCTGCGCGATGGATTCGGTCTCGGCGTCCCGTGCCTGAGCGACCGGAAGATCAGTGATCAGAAACCGGTTCAGCGCGTCGAGGGTGCCCGCGTCCAGCGCCTGCTGTCCCGCCTTCTTCACCTCGGGGCCGCCCGCCGCGACCGCGCGGCTGACCTTCACCGTCTGATCGATCTCGAACGGGGCCTGCCACCCGGAATCCAGGAACGTCCGCAACGCGTCCTGGGTGCCCGCGTCGAGCGCCTGCTGCCCGGCCTTCTTGATCTCCGCGCCGCCGGACGACATCACCTGGCTGACCCGCACGCTGAGGTCGATCCCGGCCGGCTTGTCCCAGCCGCTCTGCAGGAACGCAGCCAGTGCGTCGTCGGTGCCCGCGTCCAGTGCGGCCTGCCCGGCCGACCGGGTCGCCGAGCCGCCCGCCGAGATCATCCGGCTGACCTGCACGGTCCGGTCGATCGCGGCGTCCGGGTCCTTCAGCGTGGTCAGGAACCGCGTCACGTCGGCGTCGGTGCCGGCCAGCGCCAGCTCGGCGTCGCGCTTCGTCGCCGGTCCGCCGGACCGCCACAGCAACGCCGCCTTGGCCCGGTCGGACCCGGTGACGGACGACGCGGACAACGCGGACGGGGCGGCGGCCGGGCGGGCGGCCGACGCGGAGGCGACGGGGACCGGCACGCCGGCCAGCGCCAGCACCGCTGTCATCGCCGTCATCAGCGCAGCACGAAACCTCGGTCTTGCCACACGCATGCGAGTCCCCCTCGGTCAGCCGCGCGAAGAATTCGCCGCGGCATAAATTGCGCACGACGAGAATTACTGGAAAACCCGGAGCCGGTCAACCGCCAGTTGTCGGTGACCGAGATCACCCTGCAGTTTTCCGGCTCGACTGCTTAATCTCGCGCTGCGTCATTCCGGAATTCCGCGCCCAGCAGGGGGATCTTATGCGCCTATCAAAACAGACATTGTTCGCGCTTGCCGCGACCGTCGCGGCCGCCGCAGCGACCGCGATCGCCGTCGCCGTCCCGGCCAGCGGCACCACCGCCGCCGACGAGCCGCCGCCGCTGGTCGAGGACTACAGCTACCCGGGCGCCGCGGAGCTGCTGGCAACCGACCACGTGCAGCTGATCAGCGGCGACGGCCACCTGCTCTACAAGCCTTGCCCCGCAGCGGAAGCGCCCGGCCTGATCATCGTCCGCAGCACGGACCGGATCGGTTCGGCGGGCAACGGCCGGCTCTGCTTCGCGGTCGTCGGCGACACCGGGCACCTGTCGCTGAAAATTCCGAACGTCTATGCCGTGCGCGGCGACGGCACCTCTACCGCACCCGGGCACAAACTGAAAGCCCAGCTGACCACCGACGCCGGCGCGCACACCACGGTCGACGTCAACCCGAATTCGGACACCCAGGTAGGAATCGGCACTTCACCGCCCGGAGACGCCACCGCATTGCTGCAATTGGACGCATCCCGCTAATCGAAAACACGATTTTTCCGGGAGCAACGTTCGGCCATTCCGGTCGACGAGAGATATTCGGCCTGTCGCGTCCGGCGTCCCGCTCTTCGGGGCGCCGGACGCCGCACCGGAGAGCCGATGCGCCCCCGGCCTTCCGCCAGAGCGCCGCTCGCCGTCGGCATTCGCGCCCGGGAGCACCCCGCCAGGGCAGCTGAACTCGCTGGGCTGGACCAGCTCGAAGCCGACTGGGAGACTCGGAAGCAAGACTTCTTCGAATCCTGGCTGGAGCACGAGACCCGGAAACGGGAGCGGCACGAACTGGCCAAAGAGATCGCGAGGGAGCTCGACAAGCCTCGCCGCAGGCCGTGGAATTATTGATCGCGACTGAGAGCGTTCAGCCTTGTGCGCCATCGCCTGCAGGACTCACCGGCCGTCTAACGATCGGATTACTGGACGGGCGCACGGCAGGCGCAGGGACCACGCTGATGCGGTGCTGCTGGACATCGCCACCAACGTCATCGCGAACATCGTGTTCTGGATCGGCCTGGGCCTGGCTTCCGCGGCGCTGGTCCGGATCGCCCAACGCCGCTTCCGCCGGTTCTTCGGCCTGCACGCCCACCCGCACCTGATCGTCTGCCTGTCGAACCTGTGGACCACGACGACCAGCACCCGCCCGCGCGGATATTCCGTTTCGCTGCACGAACTGCGCGCGTCCGAAGCGATCACCCGACTGTTCGGCTCGGCGTCCTTCCGCCTTCCGGACCTGGTCCGCGGTCTGGTCGACGCGATCTACCTCGGCAGCCACAAGTACGACTTCCACACCACCGTGAGCCCCGCGGCCACCGACGACCCCCAGCACTTCACCGCACTCGGCAGCAACCTCATCGTCACCGGCGCAGCACCCCGCAACCGCATCCGCAGGCTCTACCTCGACGAGAATCTCGCGAGCCTGCGGCTGTCCACCGAACACCCCGACACCGACCCACACCAGCCGGAGCCCGGCACGCGTTACGCCGAAGTGCTCAACGGCCCCGATCTCGGACACCAGGTCACCTCGGACTCGCTGGCACTCGCCGTCGTCGAAAAGGTGCACGACACGGTGCGCGGCACCACCGTGATCTTCTGCCTCGGCTGCCAAGCCGACACCACCTGGGCCTCCACCGAATACCTGGCCCGCAACTGGCGACTCCTGCGCCGGGAATTCGGCGACAGACCGTTCGCGATATGCCTCGGCTTCCGCGAACTCGACTACAGCTACGCCTACCACCCACCCCGCCGACTGCACACACTCCGAGGCTGACCCCAGATCTGGGCCATCGCCCAACACCCCTCTCGACCGGCAGCGGACACAACGGCCGGAACACACTGCTCGCCGTCGCCGGATACACCTGTTGCCGAGCCAGGTGCGCCGCCACTGTCCCCGCGCAGCGAAATCCGATCTGATTTGAGCTGCCTGGCGTCCTTGGACGTGCCTGCGCTCTCGTCTACTGGGCTGGAAGCACCACCGGTCGACCACCCGGCGACCGCACCGCCAAAGAAACCGACCGCCACTTCACCGACGCCCTTGCCTTCCCCACCGGACCACAGCGCGACGACAGGGCGCCCCGCCCCACGGAGCCCGGCTCCCGATACTCCGTCCGCTCAAGTCCCCCCCTTGTTTCCTCCAGCCGTCACCACGCGCTCCCGGTCAAGGCCGGAGCCAGCGGTCGAACCAGGCACGGGTGCGGCGCAGGACGTCGAGTTGGTGATTGCGTTCCCGGATCGAGTGCCCTTCTCTGGGGTAGATCACGAACTCGTGCTCGGCGCCGAAGTGGCGCAGTGCCCGGTGGAAGTACACCGCCTGGCCGAGGGGGACGTTGGTGTCCTCGGCGCCGTGCAGGATGAGCACCGGGGTGCGGACGCGGCTGGCGAACGAGACCGGGCTGACCGCGTCGTGCGGGTGCGGGCCGATTCCGTTCCATCCGGTGCTGCCGCCGAGCGCGGCCTCGAACTGGCCGTTCTCCCCAGTCGCCGCGAGCATCCCCCAGTCGACGACGCCGCTGCTGACCAGCGCGGCGCGAAACCGGTCGGTCTGCCCGATCGCCCAGGCGGCCATGAACCCGCCATGGCTCCCGCCGGCGATGCCCAGCCGATCGGGGTCGGCGACACCCTCGGCGACGAGCAGGTCGATGCCGGTCAGGATGTCGGTCCACTCCTCCCTGCCGACCCTGCCCGCGACGCTGGCGGCGAACTCGTGACCGTGGCCCTGGCCGCCGCGCGGGTTGGGCAGGAACACCGCGTATCCAGCGGTGGCCAGCCACTGCGCGCTGGGGAACCAGAAGAGCTGGAGGCGATCGGCGTACCGGTCGTAGGGGCCTCCGTGCACGATCGTGACGAGCGGAAACGGGCCGTCCGACGCGGATTTCCCGACCGGGAGCACGAGCAGACCGTCCAGACCGACGCCGTCGGCGGCACGGTAAGCGAGCGGCCGCTGGGTGCCGAAGGGGATGCCGTCCAGTTCAGGGCGGGTGTCCGTGATCTTCCGCAGCGGCCCGGTCGGCGGTCCGAAGTACACGTTCGCGGGTTGATAGCGGGTACCGGTCAGTGCCGCGATCACTGCGCCCGCGGGAGTGGCGGTGAGGGCGTCGAGGCGGCCGGGGTGCTGCGACAAGGGCGTGAGGCCGCCGGGGTCGAGCCGGGCCAGAGTCGTGTTCAGTCCGTCGGCGAGCACCACCAGAGGGGCGGCATCGGTCTGGCACAATTCGGTGGGGCACATAGGAAAGCCGGCGGTGCGATTGCTGCGGACGCGGCTGCCCAAGGCCAAGTCGAACACGGCGGCGCCAGCGTGGAGGACCGGCGGCGTCAGGGCGACGTAACCGAGGTGCCAACCGTCCTCGCCCGGCCACCAAGCCAGAGAGCATGCTTCGGCTTCCACCGGTCCGAGCTCTTCCGCGGCCCCAGTCGCGGGATCGAACAGGTGCAGCCGTCCGGTGCGGGGGCCGTAGTCCAGGTCGGCGCTGGCGTGGGTCAGCACTGCGAGCGGGCCGCCGTCCGGTCGTTGCCGCAGTTCCACCACGTGCCGATCGCCGAACACGCTCGGGGTGGCGACCTGGCCGGTGCGCAGGTCGAGCAGGCGCAACCGGGCACGTGGTTCGCGTTCACCGACGACAATGGCGTCGTCGCGGTCCCGGGCACGGCGCGTGTCCTGCTCGGTGGGCTCGTCCTCGGCCAGCAGTGCGACCAGGTTCGGGTCGGCGAGCGGCAGGTGGTCGATGACGCCGCCGCGCCAGCTGGTCATTGCGGTCGCCGTGCCGTCGGCGAGAACGAGCCGGTGCACCTGCGGAGCACCGCGCTCGGCGCGGTCGGACAGGAAGTACAGCGTGCTCGAGTCCGCGGACCAGCGAGGCTGGGACTCGGTCGCGATGTCGGCGGTCGCCCGACGCCACATACCGTCGCCGTCGATGTCGCCGATCCAGAGTGCGGTGTCGAGGTGGTCGCCGATTCGGCTGCTGGGGGCGAGAACATAGCAGAGCAGGCGCCCGTTCGGAGCGAGAGCCGGGGTCTGCGGGAGGCGACCGTCGACCACGAGTTCGGCGGTCAAATCTGTCATGCGGTCAGTGTGCCAACGTCGACAGCGCACCACACGGACGAGTCATTGGCTCGGTGCGCTCGCGCGAAGCGCGCCGTTCGACTGACCATCGTGCGCGAAGGCCGTTGCGCCACAGAACACCCCGATCGGATGCTCTTCAGGTCTAGGGGAAGCGCGGCAAAATCGGGATCACGCGCACTAGTCGGCTCGCGCCGGTCTCAACCAGAAGCCGGGCCCAGTCCTCTCCGGTGAGAAGCATCGAGGGAATGCGATTTCCCGGTGCGCACGCACGTTCCCCGCCTTTCGGATCACCAGTCCTGGTCCTTGAGCATCCCGCGCAGTTTGGCCAGCGCGCGATGCTGGGTGACGCGGACGTTGACCGCCGAAATGCCCAGTGCCTGCGCGGTCTCCTCGGCGCTGTAGCCGACCACGACGCGCAGTGTCAGGATCTCCTTCTGGAGCGGGGCGAGCCGGTCGAGCAGCTCCCGCAGGGTGCTGCCCAGGTCGAGGCGCAGCACCTGCGTTTCGGGCCCGTTTCCCGGCTCCGGGAGCTCGGGCAGCTCGGCGACCGGCTGGAGCCGGTCGCGTGCCGCGAGCCGGTAGGCGTCGGCGACCTTGTTCGCCGCGATCGCGAACACGAGGTTCAGGAACGAGCCGCCGCGGTCCGTGTAGCCGGGCAGCGCCCGCAGAACGGCGACCGACACCTCCTGGGCCACATCGTCAGCGGACAGGTACCGCACGTCGCGCCCGTGCAGCCGGGCCCGGCAGTACCGCGTGACCACCGGACGAAGGACCTCCAGCAGCCGGGCGATCGCGGCCCGGTCGTGGTCCCTGGCCGCGCGCACCAGCGATTCCAGCTCCTCTCCGCCCAGCCGCCCGGCGAACCGGGGAACCTCCTCTTCCGCAGCGGGCCGGGCAGTGCCGGACCGGAATTCGTCGCGCGTCAAGACGCCTACGACACCACCTGAACCGGCCGGGCGAAGGCCGGCCGAACCGCTCAAGTCCTGCCCGCCCGCCACCGCAGTCGCACTTCTCATCCCACACCCCGTCCCGATCGCTATGAGCGTGCCGGACGAGCACCGGCGCCGGCAGAGACATGCGACCTGCGAACGAGGACCAAAGTCACCCGCTCGAATCATTCTCGGGCCGACAATCGGCGTCCGGCCGCAAGAGTCTGTCGCGCGGGTGCCGCTTCGCGTTCGCACGCTGTTCCTCGGACGCGCCCGACCCACGCGATCGGCCCGGAAGGCCTTGGCCGTCAACGAGAACCGTCGCGGCGCGATCAGCCGACGCCTGGCGGGCCGTGCTCCGCCCGGAGGAAGCAATCGTGATGAAACGCGCGCCCGTCGCCCGGCTGGCATGGGTGCCGAACGGAGGTCGGCCGCTAATGTTCGTTCGGCTGGTCCGCCGGGGTCAGCGACAAGAGGTTGCTCGCAGCGGAGGATCGGGGCGCGATGTCGGACTCTGTCGATTTCGAAGCGGTGTTCCTGGCCGCGTCGTCGCCGACCGCGGTGTTGTCGCGGGAATTCGTCATTCTCGCGGTCAATGACGCCTACGAGGCGGTTTCGGGCCGCCTCCGGAACGAGCTGGTCGGACGGAACGTGTTCGAGGCGTTCCCGGACGATCCGCAGGACCCGCGCGGCGCCCGGGCGCTGCGCGCATCGCTCGAACGGGTGCGGTCCACCCGGCAACGGCACGCGATGCCGCTGCAGCGTTACGACGTCGAGGTCGCCGAGCGCCCGGGCGACGTGGAGCAGCGGTATTGGAGCCCGGTCAACACACCGGTCCTCGGTCCCGACGGTTCAGTGCGGCTCATCCTGCACCGCGTCGAAGAAGTGACGGGTTTCCTGCGTCAGCTGCGCGCGGCCGGACCCGAACCGCAGACCGGCGAGGTGCAGGCGATGCAAGCCGAGGTGTTCGCGCGCAGCCGGGAACTGCACCAGGCCAATCAGCAGCTCGCCGCGGCCGCGGACATCTCCACGGCGCTGCTGGCGGACGTCCCTTCGGCCGACGTTTTGGACCTGATCGCGGCCCGGGCGCGCGAAATCGCCGAAGTCGACCAGACGCTGCTGCTCGCGCCCGACGACGGCGGAGAGCATCTCGTCACCGCGGCCGCGGCCGGCGCGCAGTCGCAGGCGTACCGGGCGTTGCGGCTGCCGCTGACCGGAGGCTCCGGCGCGGAACCGCTGGCCGTGCGGGTCTACCGGACCGGCGCGTCGGCGGTCAACGAGGATGCCGCGCAAGCCGGCCGTGCTGCCGGGCTGAGCCCGGATGTCGCCGTGGGCTCGGCGCTCGGGGTGCCGCTGGGGTCGCCGGGCGCCGTGCGCGGCGTCCTCGCCGTCGTCAACGAACCCGGACGCACCGTCGCGGCGGGCCAGGCGGTGCGGTCGCTGGAACTGTTCGCCGCGCAGGCGGCGATCGCCTTGGAACTGGCTGAGCGGCGATCGGACGCGGTGCGTTTGTCGCTGCTCGACGACCGGGAACGGATCGCCCGCGAACTCAACACGTCCGTGGTCGCGGGGCTCTCCGGCATCGGCATGGAACTGACCGCCGCGCTGAAGCTCATCCAGCGTCCGGCCGCGGCAGAGCGCGTGCACAACGCGGTCGAAGCACTGGACCACGTCATCCGGCAACTGAACTCCGCCGTCTTCGCGGCACCCGACGACCCCGCCCCGCGACGCCACCTGCACCGGCGGATCCACGATCTCGTCGACAGCGCCGCGGCGACGTTCGGGGTCGCCACCACGACGCGGGTCGACAGCCGGTTGGATACCGCACTCGACGATCAGGCCGCAGCGGCGTTGCTGGACATGCTGGACACCGCGTTGTCCGCCGCAGCGGGCCGTCCAGACACCCGGCACGTCCTCGTCATCGCCGAGCTGCGGCCCGGACCGGAGCCTGGCTGCGTTTACGCGCGAGTCGAGGACGACGGAACTCCTGCGGCACCGGCCAGTCACAGCACGCGGTTCGGCGGAGACTTCGCGATCGCCGCCCGCGCGGATGGTGGCACGGTCGTCACCTGGCAGTTGTCGCTCGGCGAGACGGGCCCTGCGGACCGCCTCGGCTGACCGGCGGTGGCGACGCAGCCGGGTTCTCGAGGCTGGTCCGAGTCACGCCGGGGTGCCGAGAACGGGCCGTCTGCCGACGCCTCCGACCGGTTCTGCTGGGTGTCGCGGGCAGGCGGCGGCGAGCGTCCGGGCTGCCGGTGAGGCGGGCGCAAGCCAGCAGCTCGCCGTTACGCATTCCAGGTGGACAACGTGGCCCCGCACGCAGGCCAGGGCTTACCGTTCTGGCGGGAAGGTGAGGCCGATGGCGAGAATTCACCTGGATCCGGGCGAGGAGTTCGAGCATTACCATTCGACCGCGAGCACGTCGACGCTGGAGGAAGGCTCCGCGGAGATCCGCCACCCGGGCGGCCGGCAGGAGCTGGTGACCGGACGCCCGATCACCACGCCGGCGCGTACGAGCCACGTCATTGTGAACACCGGCTCCGGCGTGGCGATCATCAACTGCGGCTGCCACGCTCCGCCGCCGAACTGAACGCGCGGCGGACAGCGAAGAAACCGCCCCGGACTCGTCTTTGGGGGCCAGATGGCATCCGCGCGGCCCAGCAAGCCGGGAGGGCACAAGATCAGGCGGCGGTGGGCCGCGGTGTGGCAGTTCTGGCTTCTTCTCGCTGTCACCGCGGTGCTCGCGGTGCGGGAGATCCTTCACGCAACTCTCGGCCGCACGGCGGGCATGGACTGGTTGCTCCGGCCGGAACTCCTCGGCGTCGGACCCAGCGTCAGCCTTCTGGTCGGCGCGCTCACCTTGCTTCTCGTCCGAAATCAATTCGCACTCGGACTTCGACCTTTCATCAGCTATCACAGCGGATGGCTCAAAAGCAACTCCGGCACCGTTTACCTTGCCGAGGCGGAGGGCCCGATATGGGCCGTGACCGCGAGAAACGCCGGATCCGGCATCGGTGTCATCCGGAACGTGCGGATCACCGTCGCCTGCGCGGACTCTTCAACATTCTCTGGAACGCACGACGAGACCGTGGCCTTCCTGCGAGAACGTTGCGACCTCGAACAGAACAGAGAGTACGCGCTGAGCAAGCTTTCACCCGGAGGAGTTTTCGCGAGCGGCGACGAGATCCGGCTCTTCGAATTGACTCACGGATCACGTTGCCTGTTCTCCGAGTTCACGGTGTCCGTTGAATTCGAGGGAACACTTCGCGACGCGTACGCGAAGAATATTTTTTGCATTCCACCGTCTGGAATACCTCCTGCGCCGCAAAAGCAACGGGAGGAGTGAACGCTGTCGCTCGGCAGCCGGGAGCCGCACAGCGACGTGGCCTGCCGCACGGAGGTCGTTCCGCTGGTGACGTCCGACAATCCGCGCGGTCCGACCTCGACAGACGACGGCTGGTGCCAGCGGTGGTCGACACCGGGCCGACCCCTGCTCCGGGGGGCGTATCCGGACCGGCTCCAGGTCAAGGAACGTCAGCGTGCCCCTTGGGGTTCCTGACCGATGGTCCGCTCGGTGTCTGAAGGTCCAGCACGCGGGCGAGGGCCGCGATCACCGGGTCGGCGTGGCGGGGCAGGTTCTGGGCAGCCCAGTCGGCTGCCAGCGCGAGGAAGCCGACGAGGTCCTCCTCGGCTCGGGCGAGGAGGAGCCGGAGATCGGCGGCAGGCAACTCGATCACCGGACTCTCGTGCTGCTCAGCGTCGACGATCAGGCGGACGGTGTCGCCGCGGCGTTCGGCGCGCGGATCAGGGTCGTGCCCGAACCAGGTTTGCCCGCTGCCGTCGAGGACACGGTGCCAGTCGCGCCAGTCCTCCAGGCCGTTGCAGCAGCCCGGCAGGAACGCTACGCCCGTGGCGCTGTCGGTCACTCGCAGGCCGCCCGCCGCGAAGAGGGTGTCGAAGGTGAGCAGGCCGTGCAAGAACGACGCCACCGGGTCGGCGGGCCGGGGCGGATGGCCGTCGTCCTCAGGATCGATGTCGTTGCAGCTGGGCCGACACCGGACGCGCCAACGGCAAACTCATCGGCACCGGCTGGTACGGGCTCTACGGCATGACCGCCGCCCCGACTCCTGCCGCCTCGCCTCCTGACTACACCGCATCGGGTCGGGTACCGCCTCAAGGCAACACCCGACCCGATGCGAACAGCCCCGCGAAACCACAAATCCGCCGCACTCAAGCGCAACTCACCGCCATCACCGAACTGCGGCATTGCGTGCCTCCGCAATCAATCCGGCCGATCTGCGCAGGACCCGGCGCTGAGAAGCCCGGTCCGGCAGGATGCCTCGGAACTCCCGGCCGACCGCGCAGCTCATGACGGTAGCAGCCGGATCGGCGCGGCATCCGTCTCAAGCCCGTCATCCAGTGCCCGGCCCGGAACAAGCGCTCGCACGCCGCGACCGCCTGGCCCGGACAGCGTCCTCGAACTGCCGCATCTCGGCAACCTCCGGGGATAGACCTCCCGGTGCGGGAATCCGGTCGGCGGTGCGGGCCAGAACGGGACGAGGAACTGTTCTGCGCCGCGCAGCGGCCCCGCCACCGCGTCCTCGTCGACGCGACGCGCCGTGGCGGCTTCGGCGTCCTGCCGGATCCGGCCGCGGTCACGAGTTTCGATCAGGCCCCAGTCGATCACGCCGCAGGAGGTTCCTCGCAGTCCGTCAGAGGGCGATGGCTCCGATGACGCCTCCGACGATAGCGCCGGTGTGGCTGCCCCCGACGCGGACGTTGACGTCGACCTCCGCCGCTGAGGAGCTTCCGACGACGCCTGCCGCCGGAGCGGCCAGAACTGTGAACAGCAGTGCAACGACCATGGTGACGCGGCGGGCGATAGTCATGCCGAACTCCTCTGTCGTGACGTCAACGCACGTGATTTCTCCGCGCCGCCGTCAGAGATGAACGAAGCTGACCGCGGCCGGACCCCTGGGCCAGCTTTGTCCACTGTAGACATGACTGCGATTGGTGTCATATCGGCGACACCATTGAGCGAGACCGCCCTCGCCTCCTGCGACGGCGGTCTCCAGGCCGCGTTCGACCGCGTCGCCGACACTGCGAGGGCGTCGAAGACGAGTTCCTCGCAGCGCGCGAACAACTGCTCGCCGGGCCCGCAGCCAAGCGTCCAGACATCGAACAGTACGCGAAAGCATGGTCGTACATCACTACCCGCTACCACGGTGCCGGGCATGCGTGGAACGGGTGCCGCGACCCGGTCGTGACGCTCACTCCGCAACGCACCGTCTGCACCGCCGCACCCCTGCCGTCGAGCCCTGGCAAGGACTTACGAGCGCACAGGCGGGCAATCCGGAGCGGCGGCCCTTTCCAGCACTGTTTCCGTGGAAAGACGATGCCGGCCCAGTTCAGCCTGGACTTGCCCAGCCCGGCCTCGTGGTCTCCCCGAAAGACCCCGCGGCCGCCTTCTCGGGTTTCGGCGGCGAATCCACGTCGTGGGCCTGAGCCAGGGGCGCGTGGAGCAGACGCTCTGGTACGGCCGCGACCTGGCCGTACCGGCGTGGCTTCGCCGCTTCGGGGAGGGCTGCCGGACGCACTATCGCTCCGAACTCCTCGCCCGCAGTCGAATCCTGGCCCGCCGCTGCGTCGGAAGGCTGTTCAGCACAGTGCTTCCAGGTTCTCGCTGGCACGACAACTGCCCGGAGACGACGGGAGCGTCGAACGGCGAGATGGCGCTGCGCGGCCGAGGACTCCTGTTGATGCCACTCCGTTCTGGTCAGGGACGCCGCGGGTGGGAGACCTCCCGGATCAACCGGTGGTGCTGACCTGTCCCGCGAGGCAGACACCAGCCATCCGGGCAGGCAGGGAATCGGGTTCGCTGGCGGCGATTCTCGGCACCGTCCGAGCAGAGGTGTTGCGTCTGCCGGCAACGAGACCACCACCAGCGCGATCGCGCAGCATGGGCATCAGCTCCCCGCCGCGTCCCAGCACGCCTCGTATCGCGCGGCGGGCGCCTGGTCCCCAGTCGCCATGACGGCAAGAGACCGGGGCCCGCACCTCTCCCCCGCCCGGCCTGCGGGGATTCGGTGCCGCGGCCGCTGTCAGCGCGCACGGGGCCGAGAACCCCAGCCGAACACATGGTCGCCGCCGTCGCCGAAGGTGTCAGGAATCCGGTGCCGCTCATGACCCCGTTCGGGCGAACGGCTGCGGAAGCACTTGCTGTTCCAACCCGGCTCGCTAAAGTTGAAAATCAGCCAACGGTGGTTCCGCACCATTACCGAGGAAGAAACGAGAACATTACCCGTCGACGTTGACCGCAGGTTGAGCCGAATGAGCATTCAGGCACAGTCCGGGCATTCCCTGGATAACTCTCACGAGAGGTCGAAGTACAACCTGGTCGATCGAATCGGCAGTCGCCCGGTCCCATCCCGAGCTGAGGTATTCCATGAAAAGCGAGTTTGAAGCACTGGTGCCCCATGGAATACTGCGCTATTCACAGGTATGGGAGGACCACCGGCTCCTGGAGGCGGGACTTGAAATATCCCCGCAGGACAACGTGTTGAGCATCTGCGGTGCGGGATGCAATGTGCTGGCGCTCTTGCTCGCGGGCGCCCGCAGCGTCACGGCCATCGACGTCAATTCGGCTCAGCTCGCTTTGCTGAACCTGAAACTTGCCGGGATCAGGAAGCTCGCCGGGCACGCCGACTTCGCACAGTTGCTCGGCGCGGCGGAGTGCACCGATCGGCTCGCTCTCTACGAACGGGTCCGCGACGATCTGCCTGAGAACTCCCGCCGATACTGGGAGGCCCACCTCGGCGATCTTGAAGCGGGGGTGCTGACCGCGGGAAGGCTCGACCAGTATCTCGCGAAGTTCAGACGCCACCTCGACCCCGTCGCCGCTCAAGGGATACTCGACTCCGCGACCCCGCAGGACCGGCGCAGGAACTACGAGCTGATGTGCACCCCGGAGACGCGCGAGCTATTCGAACAGCACTTCTCCCGGGAGAACATGCAGGAGGAGGGCCGCGATCCGCAGCAGTTCAAGCACGCTCCGCCTCTGGACACCGCCAGACATTTCTGGGACAGATTCCGGTGGGTCTGCACCAAGCTTGACAACCGGGAGAATTTCTACCTCGAGTTTTTGCTGACGGGCAGATACGCCAGCCTCGACCATGGCCCTCCTTACCTCAGGCCAGCCAACTTCGAGCGGCTTCGACGCCTGATCGGAAAGGTCCGCATCGTACATTCATCCGTCGAGGAATTTTTCGAATCAACTTCCGAAGAATTCACGAAAATGGCGCTTTCCGACATCTTCGAGTACATGTCGCAGAAAGATGCGGAACTCTTGATGGAAAGCGTGGCACGCCACCTCTCGTCAAAGGGTCGATTTGCGTTCTGGACCTTGCTTGCGGACCGGACTCCGCCCGCGTCGCTGCACTGCCGGCAAAAAATAGGGCACGATCTTCCGGATTCGCCGGCACTGCCGGATCGGTCATGGTTCTATAATTCGTTCAACGTCTACGAGCTGAATTAGCGTTTGTTCGGCAAGCCTGCTTTAGCGCCATCAGCGCGCCCGATGCTTTTCCACAGGGAGTGACAATGGATGGTGCGGCCAAATCTGCTCGCTCGGCGACGTTCGACCTCGTTGTCCCCGAGCGAGGAATCTATTCGGAAGCGGCGAGGATCAAGAGATTGGCCTGGCTGCGCGAGTCGACCGGACGCGAACTTGGCTCGTTGAAGCAAGTTCGGCTGGACCCGTCGGCGCTGACCGGAAACATCGAGAATCTGGTGGGCGCGGTGGAGGTCCCCGTCGGCATCGCCGGTCCCCTCGTTTTCCATGGTCAGAACGTGACCGGCCCCGTTCTGGCCCCGATGGCCACGACCGAGGGCGCTGTCGTCGCGTCCGCGTCCCGAGGAGCACGGGCGGTCAGTCTTGGCGGCGGAGTGACGACCCGCGTGGTCGGCCAGCGGATGATCCGCTCGCCGATGTTCCTCTTCGACCGGGTGTCGAACGCGCATCGCTTCGCCGAGCACCTCGACAACCGGTGGGACGACCTCGCGCGGCTGGTGTCCCAGGTGTCCGCCCATGCCCGCCTCGTTTCGGTCTCGCCCCTGATTCTCGGAAGGGCGGTGCACGCCCAATTCGGGTACGAAACCGGCGAGGCAGCGGGACAGAACATGACGACCGCGTGCACCTGGCACCTGTGCAAGTGGCTCCTCGAGGAGCCGGGCGCCGAAGCCGTGGAGGGACTCGAGTCGTTCAGTCTCGAAGGAAACACCGCCGGCGACAAATCGCTCGCGTTCCGCACGGCCGTCGAGGGCAGGGGAACGCGGGTGACCGCCGACTGCGTGATCCCCCGGGAGATCGTGGAGAAAGTTCTCAAGAGCACGCCTGAAGCGATGACGGAAACCTATTACCACGCGACGATCGGCGCATCGCACAGCGGGATGATCGGTTCGTCGGTCAACGTGGCCAACGTCGTCGCGGCGATCTTCACCGCGACCGGTCAGGACATCGCCTGCGTCCACGAATCGAGCGTAGGCCACCTGACCATGGAAGTGCGGCGCGAAGGTCTCTACGCGAGCATGACTCTCGCCGGACTGGTGGTCGGCACCGTCGGCGGGGGAACCCATATCGCAGCCCAGCGGGAGCTGCTGGACATGCTGGGCTGCCAGGGCGCGGGAGCAGCCAGGCGACTGGCTGAGATCGTGGCCGGCTTCGCTCTCTCGCTTGACCTCTCCACGGCGGCGGCGCTGGTGGCCGGGCAGTTCGCGAGCGCGCATGAACGGCTCGGGCGGAGCCGGCCGGTCGACTGGTTCCGCCTCGACGAACTTGACGCGCGCCGTTTCACCAGTGCGCTGCGAAAGGCCCGGAACGACGGCTCTATCACCGTGACCGCCGTAGATCCGGTGCGACTTCCCCTGGGGACAAGCATCCTCTCGGAACTGACCGCCCGGGGCGCCCGGCGCACGGTGGGCCTTTACCCGCTGCGGCTGACCGTCGAACCCGGCGACGGATCCGCTTCTTCGTGCACAGACGTCCTTGTCAAGATCAAGCCCAAGGACCAGGAAATCGCGCAGATGATGAGAACACTGGCGTCGGTCTGCGGCGAACGGCTCGCTTCGCTCTACACCCGCTTCGCCGAACACCTCGGCTTCACCGGCTGCGATGTGCGCGAGATCGCAATCTACGAACAGGCGGACAGCCGGTTCCGGGAGTTGGCCCCCGAGGTCTTCCTGACCTATCGCGACGATACGCGCGAGGCATACGTGATCGCGCTGGAGTACCTGCACGACATGACGGTGCTCGACACCTCCGGCACAATCCGCCCGTGGAAACGCGACGATCTGATGATCGCTTCGCGCGACCTCGGAAAGCTCCATTCCCTATGGCTCGGCAAGCGCCGCGAACTGCTCGGCCAGCCCTGGATCGGGCATCCGCCGAACGCGCGAAGGATGACCGAGGCATCCGACCTGTGGCGAGGCCTGGTCGACCACGTCTCCATGGAGTTCCCGGACTCGACGATGGCGCGCAACCGCGGCCGGCTCATCGAATACATCCGCACCCTGCCGGGATGGTGGGCCGAGATCGAGGACATGCCTCAGACGCTCATCCACAACGATTTCAATCCGCGCAACCTTGGGGTTCGCAGCCGGGCCGGCGGAACACTCTGCGTGTTCGATTGGGAGCTGGCGACAGTGAACGTCCCCCAGCACGATCTCGCGGAGTTGATGTGCTTCGGCCTCGCACCGGACGGGGTGAACGAGCTTCTCGTGCACGAACTCCTCGAAGCGCACCGGGTGTCCCTTGAAGAGAACTCCGGAGCGATCCTGGACGCCGACCGGTGGCGCCGCGGATACGGACTGGCTTTGCGGGATCTGGCGATCAATCGATTCGGGCTGTACTTCGTCGCGCACACCGTGCGCCACTACGAGTTCCTCGAGCGGGCGAGCACGACCCTCTTCGCCCTGCTGGGCCTGGAAGAACGGCTGGAAGCCGATGCGGCGGGCAAGCCGGATCGGTAGCGGCGGTGCCGTTTCGCCCCTCCGTCCGGGCGTCTTCCGCCGGATCCGCCCGGCGGCCGCGCGAGCAAGGCGGAGCCCGCCGCGCGGGTGACACTGCTCAGAACGTTCGAGAGGTATTCGCATGGTGGTTCGCCCCTATCCGTTCGGTCCTGCCGAGCAGCTCCTGCTCCACCCGGCTTACCTGCGGCTGCAGGCCGAGGAACCCGTGTCCCGGATCGTCCTGCCCTACGGCGGCGAAGCGTGGCTGGTCACCAAGTACGACGACGTCCGGACCGTGCTCGCGGACCCGCGGTTCAGCCGCGCGGCGACAATGGACGCCGGTCGCGAACTGCCGCGCACCATCTCGTACCGCCCGCAGCGGCCCTCCGTCCTGACCATGGACCCGCCCGCCCACACCCGGCTGCGCAGACTAGTGGCCAACGCGTTCACCGCGCGCCGTGCTGAGCTGTCACGTGATCGGGTGCAGGAGATCGCGGACGGCCTGCTCGACCGGCTCGCGGAGCACGGACCGCCGGTCGACCTGGTCGAGGCGCTCGCCTTGCCCTTGCCGATCGCGACGATCTGCGAACTGCTGGGAGTGCCGTTCGGCGACCGCGGCCGATTTCGGAAATGGTCGGACGCGATCCTCTCCTTGAGCGCTTGTACGACCGAGGAAATACAGTCGGCCAACCTGTCGTTGCGGACCTACATCGCCGGCCTGGTCGAGCGTAAACGCGCCGAGCCCGCCGACGATCTGCTGACCGAGCTGATCTCAGCTCGCGACCAGGAGGACCGGCTCACCGAGGAAGAGCTGGTCAGCTTCGGCGTGACGCTGCTGGTCGCCGGCTACGAGACGACTGCCGGCCACATCGGCAACTTCGTGTGGACCCTGCTGCGAAATCCCGATCGGCTGGCCGAGTTGCACGCCGAACCGTCGTTGGTCAAGCCCGCAGTCGAGGAATTGCTGCGGACCACGCCGACCAGCGCCGAGGTCGCGTTTCCTCGGGTCGCGATGGCGGATGTCGAGCTGCGTGGCGTGCTGATCGCAACGGGCGACACGGTTTTCGTCGCGAACCCTGCCGCGAATCGCGACCCGGAGGTCTTCCCCCGGCCGGACGAGACGGACTTCCGCCGCGAGACCAACCCGCACCTGGCGTTCGGTTACGGCGCGCACCACTGCGTCGGCGCGGCACTGGCCAGAATGGAGTTGCAGGTCGTCCTCGGAAGCCTGCTGGGCCGGTTCCCGGGACTCCGGCTGGCCGGCGACGTGGAGTTCAGGAAGGGAAGGCTGATCCGCGGTCCGCAGAGCCTTCCCGTGCAATGGTAAACCGGCGGGCACGCAGGCCGCGGCGGCCCGGACGGCATGCTCCGCGGCCGCGAGCCAGCGCTGACAGGAAGCAGAATCTGCGATGAGTGCACCGCGCGGAACGTCTCGCGACGTGATCCGGCGG
Organism: Amycolatopsis sp. NPDC054798; assembly: GCF_053611505.1. Lineage (NCBI taxonomy): Bacteria > Bacillati > Actinomycetota > Actinomycetes > Pseudonocardiales > Pseudonocardiaceae > Amycolatopsis > Amycolatopsis sp. NPDC054798. Next base: position 76,765 of record NZ_JBSHAM010000003.1, read on the forward strand.
GATGCTTGCGACGGCGTCCCGGACGGCTTCTTCGACATCGCCCCTCTCGTGTACGGCGGCGACGACCGATGGATTCCCGAGGAGCGCCGGCCGGTCGAACGCGCGTTCTCCGCCCAGAACGGGTGGTTCGGCAAGGGGCGCTCGTGCACCTTCCACCAACCGGGATTGAACAGGCTGGCCGCCTTCGCGAGCCCGGAGATGAGGATCGGCGGACGCCCGGTCGCCTTCTTCGGGTATTGGGAGACCCGGGCGTGCCCTGACGACGACGCACGCCTGTTCGCCCACGCGGCCGAATGGTGCCGGAGCCAGGGCGCGGTCGAACTGTGGGGGCCGGTGAACTTCACCACCGCGGGACAGTACCGGATCCTGCTCTCCCACGAGCACGAGTTCCTCCCGTTTCTCGGAGAGCCTTACAACCCGCCGGACTACCCCCGCCGATTGGCGCGATGCGGATTCACACTGGCCAAAACCTATTTTTCGACCGTTTGCACTAAAGCGTCGCTGCGAAACGTTATCTCGAAACTCGGCGCAGCCCGTGCCAGGTTGGCCGATTCGGGATTTCGATTCGAATCGATGGCCAGCGATCGTTCCGCCACACGCCTTCCCGGCCTTTTGACCTTGGTCAACGAGTCGTTTTCGGACAGCCTGGCGTTCGTGCCCCATGACACGGATTCGTTTCAAGCGTCCATCGACAACCAGCTGCCGGTCATCGACCGGCATGCCAGCTCGTTCTGCCTCGACAAGAACGGAAACGTCGCCGGATACCTGATCGTCATGCCCGATTACGGCCCGGTCCTGACGCAGGGGTCCGGGGAATCGCGCGTCGCCGCTTCCAGCCTGACCTACGACGCCGCCATGCCCGTCCTCGCCCGGAAGCGCGAAGCGCGGCTGGTGATCAAGACGGCCGTCGTGTCGCCGCGGTACCGCGAACGCGGCATCCTGCAAGCCATGGCGTACCCGGCACTGGCCGGGCCGGATTCCGCCCGGTACACCAAGGGCGCGATCGCGGCATTGATGCGGGAAGGCAACCACTCGCGCAAGGTCCTGCACCCGTTTCGCGAGGCCGAGCGGGAATACGGGCTGTTCCGGATCTCGTTGTGAGACAGCCGGGAAGCCGGTCGCTGCCGGCCGTCGTTCCGCGCCCGGCCTGTCCGGTGCCGCATCAACGCGCACACCGCCCGGTTTCCCGGCAGCGTGCGGACGGGTTCCCTGCGCGCACGAGCGCATCCGCGAACTCAGGGTCCAGCGAAGTCATGCGAGCGTCGCGGTCACGGTGAAACAGGTGTTGTGCAGAAGATAGGAACCGTCGGTGCGCCGAAACGGCGAAATGGAGCCAGTGACGATTTCCGCGACTCGCTTCCGGCCGACGTGGCTGATCGCGGCGGCTGCGGGGCCTGTCGAGAGCAGGCCGCGGAGAGCGGTCTCCAGGTCGGGGTACTGCCAGGGACACGACAGCGTCCGTTCCGGGGGAACGTCCAGACCCGCGCACGACAGCAATTGACGAACCGCTGCCGGCTCTGTCAGATCCGGTACGGGTTCGGTTCTGGGCGCCGCCGGCGGCAGCAGCCCTCCGAGATCGAGGAAGTACGCCATCGCATCGCAGCTCAGAAGGGGGCCCCACGCGGTGACAGCGATCTGCCCTCCCGGTCGCGTCACCCGTTTCGCCTCCTCGACGACTATGGCGGGATTCCGCGCGAAGTGCAGGCTGTTGAACGCCGTTACCGCGCCGAACTCTCCGCGGCGGAAAGGAATCCGTTCCATGTCCCCCACCCGGAAAGTCCCCAGGGGGTGTCGGTCCCGGGCGATCTCGATCAATGCCGCTGAGCTGTCGAGTCCGCTGACCGGTACGCCGTGGCTACCGGCCAGCCGGACGAACCCGCCTGCCCCGCAGCCCAGGTCCAGCACCGGCCGCGACGGCGAGAGCGCGAGCTCGGCCAGGACGGTCCGCCAGGCGGGGAGAATGGTCCGCTCCTGGACCTCGGCCCAGTCGCGGGCGTTGGCGCTCCAGCGGTCCTTCACCGCGCGGCCCGGCACCGGCTCCGGCCTGGATTCATCCACCCGCGACGGCGGTGAAGAACTGGATCCGGTCGTCCTCGCGCAGCGGCATGGCGCTGTCGGGACGGGGGATCAGTTCGCCGTTGAGGAAGACGCGATGCGCCTGCCGGAGCTTTCCGGTGTTGTCGAGCAGGACCCGCCGCATCGGCGGGAACTTGTCGGTCAGTTCGGAGAGCGCGGCGGCCAGGGTGGCGGCTTCGACCGTCACCGAACGGGTGTTGCCCGCCGCGCGCAGCAGGATTCCGGTGAACTCGATGTTCATGAGCGGTCTCCGTTCTCGTTGTTCCTGGCGGCTCGTGCCACCACGCCCGCGCCGAGATTGGTCTCGAGAATGTCGTTCGTGCCCGCGACGAGGGTCAGTCCGCTGAAATCGCGCATGAACCGGCCCAGGTGCGGCGTCCCGTAGAAGCCGTAGCCGCCCAGGACGCGGAACGCCGACTCGAGCACGAAGCGGAGCTGTTCGGCCGCGAAGTGCTTGGCCGCGGACAGGACCGGGTCGAACACCGGCTCGGCCCGTCCGGCTCCGACCCGGTCGAGCGCGTGGTACAGCATCGCCCGGGCCGCTTCGATCGCCACGTACATGCGGCCCAGCGTCGCCTCGACGTTCTTGAGCCCGGAGACCGGTTCTCCGTAGCGGATGCTGGCCGACAGCCGGGCGGCGCAGTCCTCGAGGACCCGCTGCGCGCGGCCGAGCGGCGCGCAGGTGATCCAGAGCCGCTGGTTGCTCAGGAACCGCTGCGCGTGCGTGAGGCCGTCGGTGGCCTGGAGTATCCGGTCGGCGGGCAGCAGCACGTCTTCGAACACGAGGGCCGCCGCTCCGGCCGTGCGCATCCCGATCGGTTCCGCCGGGGTCACCGTCACGCCGGGATCGTTCCGCTCGACCAGGCACGCCACCATGTCCCCCGCCTCGTCCAGCGGATAGGTCAGGAAGACGTCGCTCATCGTTCCGGCCGTCACGTAGGACTTGTACCCCGTCAGCACGAAGTCCTCGCCCTTGCGGCGCAGCAAGGTCTTGAAAGACCACGCGTCCGCGTCCTCCGTGTAGGCGATGCCCGCGCCGAGGGTGCCCTTGCAGATGGGGGTCGCGTACCGTTCGATCAGGTCCGAGCGGCCGGACTCGTGCACGAACCGCGCGATGTCGATGGTGTGGTTGACGATCATCGGAAGCGCCGAGTCCAGGCACCGGTAGCCGATCTGTTCGAGCACCATGCCCCAGGTCAGCACGTCGACGCCGGCGCCGCCGATCTCCGGGTCCAGGGAAAGCCCGTGCAGCCCGGCCGCCGCGAGCGCCTCCACCAGCGCGGGCGGAGGCGGCAGCCGCGCCTCGTCGCGCTCCGCCACGGTGGCGCCGATCTCGTCGAGCAGCGATCCCCACCGCGAATCGACCAGATCCGCGATTTCAGCCTGACGCTCGGAAAGATCGCGCATGCCGGCACCTCCAGCGGCTCGGGGACGCCTGTCAGTACACCTTCGGCTGTTGTGGGGCGCCAGCCGCTGTGCGCATGCTGGACGTTGAACGTGTTGAACGGCAACGCGATTCGGAAGGGCGATCGCCGATCACAGCGTCTGTCGCGGCCGGTGACCGATGCAGGAACGTTCGCCGGTGGCTGCAGCCTGCGGCGTCCAACGCTCGCCGGGGTCGGCTGGAGCCTGCTGTCGGGCGCGTGGGAGCAAGCAGGCGAGCACGTCAGCGGCACCGGGCAATTTCCTGCAAGGACTCGAGTTTCAAGCCTTTCTCTTCGAGGCACCGGCTCGGCTGACGAGCGCTGCCTTCGGCACGACGGCGGCGTACGGAAGCCAGATCGGCGGCCCTATGCGGTCGCACCCGTGCCAACAGCTCGCACCGGTCACCGTCGGCGGAACCAGGGAGCTGGTGCGGCTGGCCACCCGGTACCGCACCATCCCGATCCGCTTCGCATCCGCCCTCCGGAGCAGGCGCGCGGAACGGCACTCTCAGGTCAGGAGGGCGCAGCCGCCGCCCAGGCACATCTCCGCTGCCACGCCTCAACAATCCGCCGCCTGATCCGCGCGCGATCGCACCCCCTCGCCCGCACAGCGTCCGGCAGTCCTTCCTCCGGTCAGTGCGACAACGCTCGCTCGACCTCGACCACGATCCTGAATTTCGACGAGACGGCGTGCGCCGCCGTCGCCGTCCCTACCCCCGGACGACTTCTTGCCGCCGAGGACCGCGAGCAGTACCGACGACGAGCGAGAAGCCGTGGCGAGCAGTCCCACGCGAGGGCCAGCGCCCGGATTCCCCTTATGCGATCCCGACCGTGAACGGCAGGTTGAGCACGTATTTTTTGTCGGCGTTTGCATGAATCTCGCTGTGGCCATCTATCTTGTCGAGCGCGCACGGAGGTGCCGGGCATATTTTCCGGATGCCGTCGTAGCTGCCCAGGACATATCTGACTTCCAGCACTGCAGGCTTTCCGCTCGACACCGTCACCCGCCTGCTCAACCCCTCGCATTCCAAAAATTGCTCAGCTTCGAAGCTGCCCGGCGTTCCGGGAGGCGCGTACCTGGTTGTGCATTCGTCCGGAATAACCGCTTTTCCGTCCTGCCATACTGTCATCGAAAAACCCGCGATCGGCAAGGCGCGACAGAACCGCGGAATCCCCGGGAATAGAATGAAGGAAGAATACGACGGGTTTTCGGATAACGTGTAAGAGATGGGCGTTTTGCCAGTTTCTCGTTTGGCCCACTTCGAGTTGAGGAGCAGTTTCTGGGCGGCGACGGGCTTGGCGTTGGAGAACACCAGGTCTGTCCGTTTGCCGTTGAGGCTGCGGGAATCCCACCGGATGTCGGCGCCTTTTCCGGTGAGTTCTTTGAGCGTTCCCGGCGGTTCCTCGACCCAGTCCCGGCTTCTGGTGCGAAAGAAGCCGATGATCGTCGTGACGGCCGAGTAGACCGCGACCCCGACCGCCACGGCCACGCCGACCGGGGGGAACGTGAGCCCGATCGCGAACCCGGCCAGCCCCGCAACGGCCACGATCCCTTGTTCCAGCTTCCTGCCCGCGGCCGCGTCCGCGTCCGCGAGCGAGAACAGGTCGCCCAGCGGCGGGGCGAACGTCGCGGCCAGGTAGGCGATGGTCTTCACCCAGGTCCCGACGGTCTCCGCGGCGAGCGGCGGAGTGCTCCCGACCGTGGCGGCGCGGCTCGCCCAGTCGGCGAACGCGCTCGCGTTGTCCTGCAGCTTCCGTGCCGCCGCGTACGAGCTGTAACCGGACACCCACTTCAAGGCCTTGGCGATCCCGGGAATTGTTCGCGCCTGGCGGGCTTCCGCAGCGGACGCGTTCTGCTTCTCGTATTGCCTGAAGAGCGTCTCGAACTCGTCGACGATTTCTTTTCGTCCGCGGGCATGCGGGCCAGGTCGTCGGCCTGGAGGGAGCACAGCCGGTTGTCCAGCCTGCCTTCCTCGCAGCCGATCTCCTCGGCAGTGTTGATTTCCTTGGCGGTGGCGTGCAGCAACCCGGGAATCACGTGCTCGACCGGAGGCAACGGCTCGGACGCTCGGCCAGTTGCCGCGCTCGCCGCGGTGCCCGGACTGGGTGCCGACGCCGCGAAGGCCGCCGGCCCGGACCCCGCACCCAGCAACGGGATCGCGATCGCCACCGTGGCCATCAGCGCAGCAGCGCTTCTCCTCCGGAATCCGGACATCGGCCGACCCCTTCGTGGCCGGCCCGGCGCGGGTGCGGCCGCTCTGCGAAGAATACGGATCGTGCAAGCGAATACTCGCAGGGTGACGGCCAGCAGTCGCTCGATGCGGGGAACGTTCCGAAATCGCTGGCCCGGCCCCGGCGTCCGGGCCGGACAACAGCAACGACCGCGGCCAGCAAGGCCGTGCCCGCTCGGCGCTCGCGTTGACCTTCGGGAGGCGAGGGAACGAGAATGCGAACTGCTGAACTCGGTTTCGAATCTTCCTGGCCACACCACACGCCGCGACCCACGGACAGGAGATCCGTCGTGTCCACCCACGCGTTGGCGCACAAGGAGAACTGGGCAGAGCAAGCAGCGTCGCTGCGCATCCCGACACTGCGCCGGCCGCCCCCGCCGCGATCCGACCAGTACGCCGCCCGGCAGGACCAGGCGTCCCGGCTTGACGTCGACGTCGCTGAATGGGCGCGGAACCACGGGCTGGCCGCCGACGCCCGGGCGGGCGACACTGTCTTGCGCCGCCGCTACGGCCAGCTCGCCACCATGTCCTACCCTCAGGCACCGGACAGTGTCGCTCGCGCCATAGCGCGCTTCCTTGCCCTCGGCTTCGAAGTCGACGACTCCCTGGAGCCGCGCACCGGCTCAGACCTTCTGCAGCTGCACCGCCAGCTGCTCGAACTTCAGGACTCGGTGGTGCGCTACGCCGAACCCTCGGCCGGCATCACGGCCGCGGCACACGCCGTCCGCGATGTGTGCCTGAGACTCGAGCAGGTGGCGTCCCCGTCGGTCTTCGGCTCGCTCCAGTCAGGTCTGCTCACGTGGCTGAGCGGGGTCGCCTGCGAGAACAGCTTCCTCTCCGCCGGAGCAATCCCGTCTCCGGCCGACTACCAGCGAATCCGCCTCGCCACGCTCGGCAACCACCTGATGCCCCTGGTTCAGCTCGCACACGGCTTCGACCTTCCCCCGCGGGTCCTCAACCACGGCACTTTGGCCAACCTCAACGCCGCGGCGCTGACGAGCATCGCGACGGCCAACGACCTGCTCACCTGCCGAGCAGAACTCAGCCGGGAACAATTCGCGCTGAACCTCCCGCTCGTTCTCGCCCGCCACCACGGCTGTTCACTCCAGCAGGCCGTCGACCGCGTCGCAGAGCTCCACGACGCCGCCGTCGGCGACTTCGCCGACGCCGCCCGACAGCTCCGCCTCCACCGCGACGACACGATCGCGAGATACCTCGACGGCCTGTGCGCCGCCGTCCGCGGCTGGCACGACTGGACCCTCAGCACCGCCCGCTACGACACCTGATGCTCCGCGCGTCAAACGGCGGTGCACCGGTTGCCGGCAACCGGTCCCGGCCCGGCAAGCGGTTCGACCCCGGGAGTGCGGATGACGGCCGAGGCCGCAGTTTAGGACACAGAGGCACGGCCGAGTGCGCGCAGCCAGACCGGCACACGGGAACGTCGGCCGGTGGCGTCGACGGCGAGACCGACTGCGAGCGCGTCAGGCGCTCTCGACGCGGACGCGCGTACTGCCCGCAGCACACGGAAAGAATCGCAGCGACAGTCCGGGCCTCTGTCGGCGAGATCCCGCGATCACGGCCGATGAACGGAGGCGTTCGACGGCGACCGGGTATTGGCGTCAACCAGTCGTGACGGTTCTGTCAAGTCACTGCGCTCCGGGGGTCCGGCCCGTCGGCCAGTTTCAGCCGGCGGCACGAGGCTTCGGATGATCGGGGCGGTCTTTCGCATTTGATTCGTCGTCTTCGTCTTCGAGCACCTCGGCGACGTGCTCGATCGCTGCGGCGTTACTGAGTTGCGCGTACACCTGCGCGTAGCCCATCTTGTTGTGTTCGGCAGCGCTTTCGGCGATATCTCGATCCGCTTCGTACTTCTCAGTAACATCGTTCATGCCGTTTTACCTTTCACTCGTGGCCGGAAACGAATTTCCTCGCTGTTCCCGCCAGCAAAAGGTCTGCGGACCTAAGGAAGCTACCCGCCTCCATGGGGTCGAAACCTCCGCCAACCCGCGAGCGCCCGTTCGACGCAAGAAAATTTGCCGAGGAACTTGACCGCGTTCCGTTAAATACACACGCCCGAACGGCCTCCTCGCTCGAGAGACAGGAGGAATCGATCAAACAGAGGCCACCGCTAGTGGTTGCGGCCTGGATTTCGCTGACTCTTTCGTGTCGCACCCGCCGAGGCGTGTCGGATGGGCTCGATGTCCGAGCGCGTCGACCCTCACGGCCAACGAACGCCCGGCCGGTCCGGCCACGGCTGGACTGACCGTCGGAGAACGAACCGCCTGATCGGGCAAGCCGGCAGCCGCGTCGGCCGACTGCGGAACGCGAGCCCGGTGACTGCTCACACGGTCGCTCATGACCTCCTGCCTCGTCTTCAGACGAGCGCTGCTCGTATTCTCGGAGCCCGCTTCGGCACCGTCCTAGAGTCCGATTCTGAAGCCAGAAAGTCACGGCAGTGACCCGAAGGCACACCGTCTATCCTCCGATTGACCCGGAAGAGTGCCCGCCTGTCGTGCCGATTCGCACGCGTCTTCGTCTACGACTGGCAGCGACGACGCACTAGCGTATCGTGCGAAGCTCGATGACTCATCGATAGCTGTCCGACCTTCGGCAAACAAACGGCCACAACGGCGCTAATCGGCCACAGGCCTTCGGGCCAGTCTTCGCGGCAATCGCGATCGCGCAACCAGGGAAGGTGCCATCAATGGAACCACGTCGGGCCGCTCGACCAGTTCTGTCAGTTGCTATCGCGGCGATTCTCACGGTGGCGGCAGCGCCTGCCGCCACCGCCTCTGTCGTTCCCTACCGGCCGTGCAGGGAGGACGAGTCCGCGACTGTCACGGAAGTCAGGGTGCCCGTCGTCGACGACGGGCGTGCGACCTTCACCATCGGCCAGGTCAACACCGTTGAGATCGATCTCGTTCCCTCCGCAAACGGCAACGAGGACCCCCTAGCAACCATCGTAGGAAGATACCTCGGCCGGATCGTCTACACCGAGGCTATGAAGCTGGAAGAACAGACCGTATCGGAGGGCGACAAACACACGTTCACCATCCCGTTCACACCTAAGCCTTCCGCTCCCCGCGATGTCCCGGTCGTCCTCTCCGTGAGGCTCGCCTTTTTGGGCGGCGAGGGAGCGTACATGGGATGCGCCGAGTTTACGTCCGGCTTCGTGGCGCGGTAGTTCGACAGACAGCGAGATGACTGCCCGTACTCAAAAACGGCACCGTCCGGCATTCCATCGTCGACTGACTGTTGACCCCGGCAAGAAGACGACGTCGGCATCGGCTGCGGGTGCCAGCGTCGTGTTTCCCCGTCGCCGATTCTCGCAAATCCGGAATGCGAGCCCGATGAGTGCGCACAGCGGCCTCGAACGTGTTCGGCTCGCACCCGTGGCCAGCGGTTCCGGCGGGCGCTTCGGCCGGACACGCGATCACACAGGGATCGAGCTTGGGCAACTGTTCGATCGGTTGTCCAAGCGACGGCATTGTGTCCTCGCGAGTCGACGACCACCCGGCGGGCTGGTCCGTGGCCAGGACGACCGCGGACCGACCCGCCGCCTGCCCTGCCGCCCCGCAGCGGGACTTGACGGGCGAACCTGGCTGCTCTGCATTGCGCCCGGCGCACTACCGCCTGCGCGTCAACCGGCCGCACGAACGTGCCACCAAGTCGAGCGCCCATTTCCGCGAGCACGAGCGTCTGCACTGCAATACCCCGACTAGTCATCAGAGCCTTCAGCTCCTGCCCAGGAAGTCAGCCGCGCGGTCTGACGTTCACCCGAGCGTATCGTTACGCCACCCGCCCCTTCTACGCTCCGGCACCTTGCGCCGCAATGGACTCGCCGAATCCCGCTGCCCTCTCTCCGCCGTCCTCCCGGGACTCCGCTAGGAATGTGCGACCTTGACGACAGCGAGTGCTCGCAAGCCCTGCTGATACTCAGTACGCGCTGACCGGGCCTTCATTGCCCGGCAGCCACCTTGCCTCCAGCCCGAGTGCCGAACCTGGCGGTCCGGTCCTCGGTTCGCTATGAGCCGGGCGGGCAGCTCGGCGCGACCGGCGAGTGCAGAGCTTCCGCAATGCGGTCACGAGGGCGTCCACGTCGGCGTGCGTGTTGTAGAGGGCGAAGCTGGCGCGGATGGTGGCCGGGACGCCGAAATGGTCGCAGACCAGCGCCGCGCAGTGTTGTCCCGTTCGTACCGCGATCCCCGAGTTGTCCAGGGCGCGGCCGGCGTGTTCGGCGTCGATCCCGTCGAGGACGAAGGAGATGACGCTGCCGCGTCCGGCGCCCGTGGGCGGTCCGATGACCCGCAGCCCGGGGATGTCGCCGAGTTCGGCAAGAGCATGCGTGACGAGCCGTGCCTCGTGACCGGCGACGGCGGGCATGCCGATGGCGCTCAGGTAGTCGACGGCGGCGCCGAGCCCGATGACTTCGGCGATCGGGGGTGTGCCGGCCTCGAATTTATACGGTGGCGGCGCGTAGGTGATGTGTTCGGCGGCGACGGTGTCGATCATGTTGCCGCCGCCGAGGAACGGCGGAAGCGCCTCGAGGAGGCTCTGGCGGCCCCAGAGCACGCCGACCCCGGTCGGTCCGAACATTTTGTGGCCGGTGAAGGCGACCACGTCGGCGCCGAGGGCCTGGACGTCGAGCGGCAGGTGAGGTGCCGTCTGGGAGGCATCCACGACCACGAGTGCCCCGACCTGCCGGGCACGGCGCACGATCGGCGCGAGGTCGTTGACCGTGCCGAGAATGTTCGAGGCGTGGACCACCGCGACGACCTTGGTCTTGTCGGTGATGACCTCGGGCAGGTCCGTGAGGTCGAGATGGCCGTTGCCGGTGATGCCGAGGTAGCGCAGCCGTGCGTGGACTCGCTGGGCGAGCAGGTACCAGGGCAGCAGGTTGGAGTGGTGCTCCATCCGGGTGGTCACGATCTCGTCGCCCGCGCCGACACGAAGCGGGGGCTCGGCCCAGGCGAGTGTGTTGGCGATCAGGTTGAGCGCTTCGGTGGCGTTGCGGGTGAACACGACTTCGGAGGCGGACGAGGCGTGAACGAACTGTGCCACCTTGGTGCGGGCCGACTCGTAGCTCGCGGTGGACTCCTGCGCCATCCAGCAGGAGCCGCGGTGCACGTTGGCGCATTGGGAAACGAAATAGCGACTCATCGCGGTGAGGACGGCGGCGGGCTTCTGCGACGTGGCCGCGTTGTCGAGGTAGATCCGCGCAACGCCCGGCGAAGACGGCTCGGTGAACGCCGGGAAGTCGGCACGGTAATCCTGATAGTCCAGCACTTCCTCAGCCTAGGCAGCCACGAAGACCGGAAACTGACAGAACCGTGGGGACATGTGTTGAACGTGTTGAACATCAAGCGCCGGCCTGCCGGAAGGGCGACCCGTCGGTCCACAGGCCCCGGGTGAGGGGGTGTCCGCGGAACTGCTGCAAGCGCTCGCCCAGGGCCTTCATGGCCGTCGTGACACGACCGGAGCACAAGTTCGGGTAGATGTCGAGGAAGCGGCGGGTGGTGGCGGACGCACGGGCGAGCAGGCCGATGTCGAGCTGTCGCTCGGCGAGCGCGGCCAGCGTGAGGGCCCGTGAACGGCGTTCGAGTCTCGGGTAGTGGCGTAGCGCGGAGTTCAGTGCGGTGATCGCGCCGGGGATGTCGCCGTCAACGGTGCGGATAGACGCGGCGTGATAGCCCAGTTCACCCCGATGGTAGGAGCCGAACGGAGGCGGGGCGCCGGTGGCGTTACTGAGGCGGTCGTGCGCTTGCTGGTGGTGAGCGAGAGCGGCCGCCGGGTCGCCGACGGCGGAGTAACACAGCGATACTTGGGCGTGCAGGAACGCGCTGGTGTGGGAGCCGGTGAGGTTGCCGCCCGCTGCGAGTGCGGACAAGGCGAGATCGAGTGCCAGCGCCGCGTGCCGGAGATGACAGGCCTGCTGGCTGATGGCGCGCAGCACGATGGCGTAGCGGACGGAGTCGCGGGCAAGGCACGCGAGGTCGAGCGTCGCGCGATAATACCGCTGTGCCAGGCCGTGCTCGTTGCTGTCGAAACAGATAAACCCGGCCAATAGCGCCAGATCGGTCGCGGCCGCCAGCAGTTTCCGGTGAGCGGCATCGGTCTCGCAGATCGCCAGACTCGGCAGGATGTCGTTGGCGAGATACGCGGTCAGCGCGGCGCGGATATGTCCGCTGCCGAACTGGTGGTTGGCGGCGGCGAAGACGACAGCGGCATGACAGGCGAGGTTCGCTTGGTGCTGCGGGATGTCCGGCCCCGCCTGGTTAAAACCGCCGGCTTGCTGGGCTATTTGGCACACATCGGGCGCGGAAGGTACAGCGAGGTCTTCGATCCGGTAGATCGAGTGGACGAGTACGTCCCGGCGGACCGGATCCAAGTGAGCACGGGTCAGGCTGATGAGAGCCGGAATCCCCTGTGCCGCTTCGGTATAGCGTGGCTCACGCGAATCGCTTGTCCCGTTCAGGCCGATCTCGGACAGGGTGACCGGCCGGCCGAGTCTTCGCGCCAACGCTTCGGCGATCAAGGCGGGGACCTGACCTCGTGGCTGGGTACCGGAAACCCAGTGGGCGACCGATGTCCGGTCGTAACGAAGGTGCTGACCGGCTTCCGCCCCGGCCGCGTTCACCGCGCGCGCCAAGTCCCCGAAGGTCCACGCCGCGGCACTCATCAACGCTCGGAGCTCCTCATTATGCGGACGCCGCGCCATAGTCCTCCCGACTCCGAGCAGACACCTGAACGTTCAACGCGTTCAACATTCAGCATGAGCATTCCACCGGTACGCCACAACAGCCGAAGGTGTACTGCAGTCACCCGCACGTCGCAGAAGGCAGGAGCCGTGCGTCACTCCCCCGAGCAACAAGCCGCTTCCCGTGACCCCGCGATGACCGGAGTTGGGAACATCCGTCGTTCGGCGTCGCTCTCCCCAGCAGCCCGGCTCGGTCACCTGCCCGCAGCTGGAAACGAGCCCGTGCCCTCAGGTCCTGGTACGACGTCAGCGACCGCAGATGAGCCTGCTCGCTGCGGACATGCCCAACGCGGACGCCAGCCGAGGCACATCGAATCCCGCGGCGGGACGGTCGGGGTGGTTCGGCGGGTGTTCTCCGAGAGATTCACAACAGCGGGCGGGCGGCACCGTATCGAAAGCCTGAATTTAGCCACCGTTTTTCGCGGCACGCATTTCAGCCCGAACCTCAAGACCGCCACCGCGAGCCGATCGCATTTCCTGTGCGGAAGGCGACTAGACACGTCGCCTGAAATTATGGGGGTTCTTCACGTACGGGAGATAGGGGCGGGCCGCCATCCGCGCGCTCAACAGGACATACCCGACGTAGTCCAGGATGCCGTCCTCCGCTTCCGTGAAGCGAAACTCCAGGCCGCGTTCCGCGGCTGCCCGGCGAGCCTCACCACTGGTCCTGGGGATGTGTTCAACGGGGACGGAACCTGGAAACGGCCGGATCAGTCCTCTCGGACCTGGCCCGCCGCGGCTACCGGCCGGGCGGCACCTTCCGGACCCGGATCGGCTCGCGAAGACGCGCGACACCGTCGTACCCCGCCGCCATGGTCAGCTCATCGCCAAGGCCGACCCTCACGCGCCGGAAAGCGTCATTCGCGCTATCGGCTACTTCCTGGGCCTCGGCTCGAAGCCGAGGACTCCCTGGAGCGGGGGGGCTCGGCTCGGACCTCCTGCGTCTCTCCCCCGCTACGTGTGCCCGAGGCTCGAACAGGTGAGGTCGCCGTCGGTCTTCGGCTTACTCCGATTCGGCCTGCTCACGTGGCTGGGCAGTGCCGCGTGCGACACTCGGCAACCCTCTGTTCCCCTCGCCCAGCTCGCCAGCAACGCAGAGATCCCACCGAAGATCCTCAACCACGGCGCACTGGCCACGCTCGACACCGCCGCGATACTGAGTATCGCTACCACCAACGACCTGCTCACCTGACGAGCGGAACTGACGAGGGAGCACTTTCGCTGAACCTCCCACTCGTTCTTGCCCACCACGACGGCTGTTCGCTCCAACAGGCCGTCGACAGCGTCGCCAACCTTCACGACAGCGCCATGCGTGGCTTCACCGACGCCGTCCGAGAACTCCACCTCCGACTCGACGACACGATCACGCGATACCTCGAGGGCCTCGGCCGCGCCGTTCGCGCCTGACACGACTGGACACTGAGCACTGTCCGGCACAACACGGAACCCTCCGCCGAAACACTCGGCCCGACGCCGTGTGGAGGCTGAGCGCACTTCGTCGCCGCCGACGGCCGATCTCGGCTTGGCCGACAGCGTGCAGGGCCGCGGTCCGCGTTCGGGAGATGCACGATGGTCGGTGAAGGTGGTGGTGACGCTTCCTACCGCGCGTGGACGATCATCGGAAGGTGGTTCGGGCGGAGCGCGGCCGCGGGGACTGCGTGAACCGTTGTCTTGGGTGCGAGTGTGAACCGCCAGTTCCGGATGGTGGTGCCGATGACGGCGCCCATCACGAGGCGTCCGAGGTGTTCCCCGACGCATCGGTGGTGGCCGATGCTGAACGGAAGGAAAGCGTTCTTGTCCGGCGGTGATTCCCACCGGTCCGGGTCGTAGGTCATGGGGTCGGGATAGAGGGCCGGATCGCGGTGAACGGCCAGCGCGCTGAAGAGGACTGTCGCGTGAGCAGGCAAGCGGACAGGTCCCACCTGCACGGGACGCAGGGTACGCCGTGTCTGTATCCACGACACGCTGTGCAGGCGTAATCCTTCGTCGATCACCTTCCGCAGATAGTGAAGGCTGGCGAAGTCCGCGAAGGTCTGCGGGCGATCTCCCACTATGGTGACGAGTTCGCCGTACAGGCGCTCTTGGATATGCGGGGCTCGGGCGAGTTCGTAGAAGATCCACGCCAAGGAGGCTCCGGTTCCGTTGGGGATTCCCATCAGCAGGGACTTCACCTCGTCCCGCATTTCTCGCCGGGTGAGGGGTTCTCCGGTTCTGAAGCTGGTCGTCGCCGCGAGCAGCGAGAGGACCACGCTAGTCCCCGATGCGCCGGTCTCGTGGGCATCGATCAACTGACCAGCCAGGTGGTCGAGACGGGCGCAGTGTTCGTCCCAGCGTCGGTTCCAGGGAAGCGGCAGCCTTTTCGCCGCGGGCGGAGTCAGTATCCGGGGAACGACGGCCCTCTGAATCGCCACGATGCAGGTGGTGATTTCTCCCACCAGGCGATTGTCCACGTCCGCGCCGAACAGGGCTCGGTATCCCATAGCGGAGCCGGTGTCGCGCAACTCCCGGTCCATGGCCACGCGCTGCCCGTCACGCCAGGACGCTGTCATAGCCTGGGCTTCGGGCAGAATGACCTTGACATAGGACGCGAGGCTGTCCTGGCGTGCGGCGGGGGCGACGACTCTGCGCTGGTACAGGTGCACAGGGCCGTGGGTGGTACCCAGACCGTCGCCCATGGCCGATCGGAGTTCCTCGTACATGCGGCCCTTGCTGAAGGAATCCGCTTGGGTGACGAACATGTCGTGCAGAAGCGCGGGCGAGTTGATCAGATAAACCGGTTCCCGGCCGATATAGCACACCACGACATCGCCCTGGCGACGCAGCGCCTGGAACGCGGCGACGGGATCGCGCAACAGGTACACGACGTGACCGAGCCCTGGCAGACGCCATGGCGCGACAGGCAGAGGGCCGGATGAACCGGTGGCGGGGGCCATGAGCCGTCCCTTCGTGATCGGCGAACTGTGGTCGGTCCCTGGCGGACGAGGGCGTGGGCCGACGTCAAGAACAACAAGGCCTGGCTCCGTCAGGCCCTCACGCAGTGCAGGGGTCGGACCGCTTCGTGGTGGCGTCCCCGAGGAGGTTGGGGGCTGCACATCAGACGGCACCGGGTGCGTATCGCGCCGCGCATTCTGTCCAGGCGACCAGGCCGGCCAGGTAGCTACGGGCGGCGTGAATCCAGGCTGACATTGCTATGCGCTCGTCGGTGCTCAGACAATACTTGTCCATCACTCGCGGAATTTCGTTCTCGACAAGATGATCCAGATGGTGCAGCCGCGCGGTGATCAGGTCGTTAGCGACGATTACCGCTTGTTGCGGCGACGCGCACAGGAGGCGCCCCAGCACGAGGACGAGATTGTTGAGCTCGCCCTCGCTCTGCATCTCTCGCTGGTAGGAAAAGATATCGTTGGACAATCCCATCCAGTCCATGAATGCATCCAGGAACGCGGAGATCGAACGGTCACCCATGATCCTCTCGGGCAGCTCGGCCCCTACGGACAGATCGACATAGGACGCAGCCGAGTGGGCCGCGAACGTCCATCGCCGCATCTGAACGAACTCGACCAGGTCAGGCACCCTGGCCGACTGGATGTTCTCTATCTCCCACACCGCACCGTTGATGAAGAGAGCGATACCGCTGAGCCATGTTCGGAGGCATCGCGCCGAGGCGGAGTCCGCCATTTTTGCCCGAATTTCGACCAACCCTGTATCGATCGCGTCTAATGTACGCGCCTGCTCTCCTGGCGGCGTCCACAAGAGAGAGGACAGATGGCCAGCGTAGGCGCGGGCACCAGAAACATCGCCGGTCAGCTTGAATTTTTGCGTGAATCCGTCGTCATAGGCCAGGATCCACACGAGTATCTCGTGAATCAGAGCAAGATTCGACGCCGAGGCATCAGGAAAGGCGAAGGACGCCAGTTCCGGAAGTGCTATTGCCCGAAATCTCTCCACGTCGGCCCAGATCACCCATGCTGGGCTTTGATCGCCTCCCGCGAGCATTCCCATGCGCCGAGCCCAGTCTTCCGAGATTCGGCGCAGGTCTGCCAGATGCGGATTTGCCCGCACGGGATACGGCATGTAGACATCTGGGAAATCGAACGGCTGAGCCGGAGTGTTCATGATCGGAGTTCTCCAATCGGTCACCGGCCGCGTCGCCTCGAGGAACTGCGGCTCCGGACTGCCGATAACTGTTGATCACGGCAGTGTGCAAGCCAGCCAACGACGGGCATTCCGTGCGGCGACAGGACTCTGCTGTGATACAGAGGGAGGCTATTGCGCGGTCCAGCCGCCGTCCGCGGTCAGGGCATGACCGGTGATGAACGACGAGGCGTCCGAGCACAGCCAGGCCGCGGCCTCGGCAATCTCTTCGGGAGCGGCGAACCGGGCCACCGGTTGCCTCGAGAGCAGGTCCTGTTCCGGAACCAGCCCCTCCCGGATTGCTTCGTCGAGCATCGCGGTGCGGACCGCTCCCGGGCACAGGGCATTGATCCTGATGTTCTCGGTGGCGTACTCCAAGGCGGCCTCTTTGGTCAGACCGACCACACCGTGCTTGGCCGCGACATAGGCCGACATCCTCAAGGATAGTCCGACCACACCGGCAACGGAGGCGGTGTTGACGATCGCTCCCGATCCTTGGGTGAGCATCTGCCGGATCTCAGCCTTCAAGCACCGCCAGACACCGGTAAGGTTTACGCCAAGCACTTCGTCCCAGGCGTGTTCCGCGGACTCGTGCAGCGGGGTTGCCGGCCCATCGATCCCCGCGTTGTTGAAGGCGCAATCCAGCCGCCCGAAGTGCTCGAGCGCAGTCTGAATCGTCGCGGCAACGTCGGCGTCAGATCGCACATCGGTCCGCAGAAACACAGCGCGCCCCCCTCGCTTGACCACGTCCGCGGCAACCTCGGCGCCACCGGCGACATCGATGTCGGCCAACACCACTCCCGCGCCATGCGCGGCAAACACCGTGGCCGCGGCAGCGCCGATTCCTGAAGCAGCCCCAGTGATCAATGCCGTCTTTCCCTGCAGGAGCGCACCACCCATTACCGGTGTCCTTCCCGTGCCCGCAAGACTGCGGCGCTTTGCCGTTCGGGGCAGCCCAACCGCACTGGACCGCGCTGGACCTGCAACACTGGCTTCTGCACAGCTCGTTGCCCGAGAGCAAGGACGAGCGCCCTGGCCCGTGCCTCGCCACCGTGTTGCGCAAAAGGGTCGTCGCCGGGATCGGGACCATCCGAGGACCTCGAACCCGCGGTCAGTCGCGTCCCCGCAAACTCCATCACAACGCCAGCGTAGGCATCCGGGCAGTCTGTGCGTTCAAGGAAGCGCGGAGCAGGTGTTGAAGGTGTTGAACGTCAACGGGTTGTTTCCGCTGCGGCGTACTCCGCGCGCGCCAGGTCGTCCCGCATGGCTTCCCTGTCGACGTCGCGGCGGACAAACCCGCGGACGCGGCAGCCGCAAGCGAAGAGTCGGTGCCGTGCACCTCATCCTGGTCGAGCAGGTCGCGGTCCGCCACGACCGCCGGCCGATCTGTGGACAAACCGGGCGAGTTCGGCGGCGTACCGTTCCTGCTCGATCGACGCCCGGACGGAGGCGATCCACGGACTGTCAAGGCGTGCGAACGACTCGCCTTGGCCATAGCGCGAGGTGCGTCGGCAGACCACTCCGTCACCTGGCGGGTTGGTGGACAAGGGAACTAAGGGCAAGCGGGCTCGGGACGCCAATCGAGGACATCCGCGATGTTGGTCGAGCGGCGGATGGCTTTGGCCGATCGAGACCCGGATGCCCGGCTGTTCCAGGGGCAGCGCGGTGGCCGCATTACAACGGCCGTGCTCCGCGACGCGACCTCGTGGGATGAGGTGGTGTCGAAGCTGGGGTATGACCACCTTCGCCGCCACGACTTGCGGCATACGGGACTGACGTGGATGGCGGACGCCGGTGTTCCGGTGCATCACCTCAGGAAGATCGCAGGCCACGGCTCACTCACGACGACACAGCGGTACTTGCATCCGGATCGCCAGTCGGTGACGGACGCGGGCGAGCTGCTGACGAAGCATCTGCGATCGCCGCGACCGGCCCGGCTACATGCGGTCTGAGCGAGCTGAATGGCGGGTGTGGTCCCCAAATGGTCCCCAAGCCTCTCACCCGCGCTCTGCCTCAAGATCACATCTCCAAAGCAAAAAAGCCGCCCGACCTGGGCTTTCACCCAAGCCAAGCGGCTTGTTCGTCCGGTCGGGCTGACAGGATTTGAACCTGCGACCCCTTGACCCCCAGTCAAGTGCGCTACCAAACTGCGCCACAGCCCGGACTCCTCACTCCCCGAGGAACCCCTCGTGGAGTGCGATGCGACTACTCTAGCGGGTCCCCCAAACGCCCCCGCAACGAGGTCTCCATTACTCCCTGACCTGCGAAAACCCACCAAAACAACAACCCCGGCATCCCCGCGGCGAAGAGGCGAGACACCACCGCCATGATCAACCGAACCAGAGCGCCCGTCTCAGCCAACACAGCAGGGCACAACGAAACCAGCCCTGGTCCCGCACCGGACCAGGGCTGGGCAGCAATCCCCAGTCAGCACCCGGAGAACCGGGCCTTCCCCGGCCCCTCAGCCAGGAACGACTTCACCGCGCCCCGCAGGTCCTCGGTGTCGTACAGCTCCGCAGCAATCCCCGTGACATGTTCGTTCGCCTCCGGCACCCCGCCGTGCTCGAAATGGGCCAGGATCCGCTTCGTCGCGGCATGCGCCCGCGTCGGGCCCTCCGCCAGCCGACGGGTGAACTCCCGGGCAGCGGCGTCGAACCCTTCGTCCGGCAGGACCCGGTTGACCACGTTCCACCGCTCCAGCGTCGCCGCGTCGAACGGCTCTCCGGTGAAAACGAACTCCTTCGCGCGCGCCACACCCGCCCGCGCCGCCAAACGCTGGGTGCCGCCCATCGTGGGAGTGAGGCCGACGACCTTCTCCACCAGACCGAACTTCGCGCGCGAAGCGGCCAGCAGCAGATCGCAGGCCATGGCGACCTCGAACGCCCACGTCAAGCAGAGGCCGTGCGCGGCGAAAACCGTCGGGAACGGGAGGGCGGCCAGGCGGTCCGGGACGGTGAGCAGCTCGTCGAAGAGCACCTTGGCTTCGGCGGCGGAAGACTGCGCGTCGAACAGCGCGACATCGACGCCGCCGCTCACGATCTTGCCCTCGGCGCGGATCAGCAGGGCCCGGGCGGGGGTTTCCTCCAGCGAGCCGATCGCGTCCAGGAGCGCGTCCTGCAGCGGCTTGGTGTAGAGGTTGAGCGGCGGCTCGTCGATGGTCAGCACCGCCAGCCCGCCGTCGCGTTCCAGCCTCGTCATGCTTGCTCCTCGTTCGCGGTGAGTTGGTCCCAGTACGCCTGCGCGGCCGGCCGCCATTCCACGTGCTTGCGGTGGAACAGCTCGGCCGCCTTGGCTCCGCTCCAGCCCGCGGGCAGCAGCTCGGCGGGCAGTTGCGGGTCGAGGAACGGGAACCGGCGCCATTCGTGCACCAGTTCCGTCTGCGCGCGCAGCACCGCCTGCTCGCCGGAGGGCGACACGCCGGTGAACCGGTCGATGAAGTCCTCGTACCGGTCGGTCAGCTCGGACAGGTCCCACGACCGCTCGACCATGCTCTCCTGGTCGCCGATCGCGCCGTACTCCGCGGTGAACGACATGGCCTGCGCTTCGAGCCCGAGTTCCGCGACGATCTTCTGCGCCTCGGGCTCGCGGCTCGGGTCGGGGCTCACCCAGACGCCCGCCACCGGCGAACCGAATCCGGCCCAGGTGAGCCGCGTGCGCAGCCGGTGCCGCAGGTCCCGTTTCGCCTCCGGCACCGAGACGATCAGCATCAGCCAGCGGTTCTTCCAGGCGTGCGCGTCGCGGCCGAAGGCGTATATGCGCTCGGCGCCCTCGGTGAGCAGCCGCCGCCCGGGCGGGGTCAGCGACCAGCGGACCCGGCGGCCGACGCGTTCGGACACCAGCCAGCCCTCCGCCGCGGACCGCGCCAGCGCCTGCCGCGCGGACTTCTCCTCGATGTCGAGCATGCCGAGGGAGTCGACCAGCATCGACGTCCACACCGGACGATCGCGCGGCAGCACGTACTCGCCCAGCACGGTCATCAGCAGCGACCGCGCGCTGGCGTGGCTCACCTCGCGCCGCCTGCTGACGGTCGGCCGGGGAGCCCGCTGTTTCCCCCGGCCGAACGGGACCGGGGCGGGTTCCGCCATCGCCTTTCACCGACCTCACTGCTCTTGTTGGACCCGGCAACCCGCCCAGAGTACCCACTCGGAGTGACGGAGCCGACACGCGGCACGCGGCGCGAGGGGCGCCCGTAAACTCTGTTCCGATATGAGCGCCACACTCGTCGCGAAGGACCTGGCCGCCGGCCACGGTGACCGCGTTCTCTTCTCCGGTCTTGATCTCGTCGTCGCCCCGGGCGAGGTGATCGGGCTGGTCGGCGTCAACGGCGCCGGGAAGTCCACCTTGCTGCGCACGCTGGCCGGGCTGTCCCGCCCGGAATCCGGCGAGGTCCGGCTGAACCCGCCGACCGCGACCGTCGGGCACCTCCCCCAGGAACCCGAGCGGCGCGAGGGCGAGTCGGTGCGCGGCTTCCTCGCCCGGCGCACCGGGGTCGCGGCCGCGCAAACCGCACTCGACGCGGCGACCGACGCGCTTACCGCGGGCGAGGACGGAGCCGACGACGCATACGGCACCGCGCTGGACCGCTGGCTCGCGCTCGGCGGAGCGGACCTCGACGACCGGGCGGGCGAGGTCGCGGCGGATCTCGGGCTGGCCGTCGACCTCGACCAGCCGATGGTTTCGCTCTCCGGCGGGCAGGCCGCGCGCGCCGGGCTGGCGTCGCTGCTGCTCAGCCGCTACGACATCTTCCTGCTCGACGAGCCCACGAACGACCTCGACCTCGACGGGCTCGCCCGGCTGGAACGGTTCGTCGCCGGGCTGCGCGCAGGCACCGTGCTGGTCAGCCACGACCGCGAGTTCCTGGCCCGCACGGTCGACCGCGTCGTGGAACTGGACCTCGCGCAGCAGCAGGTGAAGACGTACGGCGGCGGGTACGAGTCCTATTTGGAGGAACGGGAGGTCGCCCGGCGGCACGCGCGCGAGGACTATGAGGAATATGCCAATACCCGTTCGGCGCTGGAGGCGCGGGCGGGCATGCAGCGCGCGTGGATGGAGAAGGGCGTCAAGAACGCCCGCCGCAAGGCGACCGACAACGACAAGGTCGGCCGCAAATTCCGCAGCGAGGCCACCGAGAAGCAGGCTTCGAAAGCGCGCCAGACGGACCGGATGATCGAGCGCCTCGAGGTCGTTGAGGAGCCGCGCAAGGAGTGGGAGCTGCGGATGGAGATCGCGGCCGCCCCGCGCGCGGGCGCGGTGGTCGCGACGCTGCGGGGCGCGGTCGTGCGGCGCGGCGAATTCACGCTCGGGCCCGTGGATCTCCAGATCGACTGGGCGGACAAGGTCGCCATCACCGGCGCGAACGGCGCGGGCAAATCCACGTTGCTGGCGGCGTTGCTCGGCAGGCTGACGCTGGACGAGGGCAGCGCCGCGCTCGGGCCGGGCGTGGTGGTCGGCGAGGTCGACCAGGCCCGCCGGCTGTTCCTCGGCGACCTTCCGCTGGCGGACGCGTTCGCGCACGAGGTCCCGTCGCTCGCCGACGCGGAAGTTCGGACCCTGCTGGCGAAATTCGGTCTCAAGGCCGCGCACGTGCTGCGCCCGGCGGCGACGCTTTCGCCCGGCGAACGCACCCGCGCGGCGCTGGCGCTGCTGCAGGCGCGCGGGGTGAACCTGCTGGTGCTGGACGAGCCGACCAACCATCTGGACCTGCCCGCGATCGAACAGCTCGAGTCCGCTTTGGACGGTTACCCCGGCACGCTGCTGCTGGTGACGCACGACCGCCGGATGCTGGACGCGGTTTCGGTGACCCGGCGGCTGGAAGTGGACGGGGGCAAGGTTTCCGAGCGTTAGGACGGAGCCGCCGTTCGCTGTGGCCGGCGCTGCGCACCAGGCGTGAGCTCCGCGATCGGCGGACGATCCCGGGCAATCGGGTGCGTTCCGCTCGTGCCTGCCGTCAGACTCGTGCCGTGGACAACGTCATCGATCTGGACGCCGCCGCGCGCCGGATCGCGCAGCGGCGCGGTGATTAGCATCGTCTCGGCATCGCCGCGGGCGGGCGGAGCCTGCAGTCCTCCGGGCGGGCATCGTCCTGAACACCGGCGGCGGCGTGCACTTGGCTCTCCACCGCCGGATCATCGAGATCCGAGACGGGCACATGGCGCTGCGCGAGCACTTCGATCCCGCCGCGGTCGAAGCCGCTTCGATCGTGGCCGCGTTGGCCGCCCATCGCGCGGGCCGTCGGTTCAGCACCGCGGAGGACTGCAGTCGGTGACCGTCGCGATGAGCAGCTTCCCGGCTTCAGTAAAGCTCGGCGGTGTCGGGAACGAACCGGACCGGCAGGGTGCTGTAGCCGGTCAGGAAGTTGGAGTGGATGCGCTTCGGTTCGCCGACGACCTCGAATCCGGTCGTGTACGTGCGAAGCGCCGACAGCAGCTCAGCGATCTCGATTCGCGCCAGCTGGGCGCCGACGCAGTAGTGCGGGCCGTAGCCGAAGGCCAGGTGTTTGTTCGGGGTTCGGCGGAGGTCGAAGCGGTCTGGGTCAGGGAAGATCGTCTCGTCTCGGTTCGCGGAGCTGTGCCACAGGGTGACGATGTCCCCGGCGGCGATGGGGTGGCCGGCGATTTCGGTGTCGGTCACCGCGGTGCGGCCGAAGTGCATCGCGGGGGTGGACCAGCGCACGATCTCGTCGGTCGCGGTGGGCAGGATGGCTTCGTCGGTGCGCAGCAGATGCCATTGCGCCGGGTGCCCGGCGAGGGCGCGGACGGCCTCGATCATGGACAGGCGGCTGGTTTCGTCGCCGCCGATGAGCAGGCTGTAGCAGTTGAAGACGATCTCTTCGGCCGACAGGTCAGTGGCGGCGAGAGCGGTGAGGACGTCGTCGGCGGGGGTGGCGCGCCGGTTGGCCAGCAGATCGGTGAAGTAGGCCAGGATTTCGTTGCGGGACAACGAAGATTCCAGCTCGTCTAGGTCTTGGTCGTCGGAGCTGAGGGCGCGTTTCGTGTGGGTCAGCAGGAAATCGTGGTCTGTTTCGGGGACGCCCAGGAGGTATCCGACCGTCGCGATCGGGATCCGGCTCGCTACGTCGGCGGCGAAATCGCAGTCGCCGCGGGTGACGGCGTCGGTGACCAGGGTTCGGGTGTTGCGGCGGACTTGGCGAGCAAGACGGTCGAGTGCCGAAGGGGTGAAGGCGCGTTGCAGGATTTGGCGCAGTTCCCGGTGGCGCGGGCCGTCGGTGACGGCGAGCATGCGGCCAGCCGCCGAGTCTCCCCCGGCCAGCAGGGTGACCAGGACGTTGCCGCGTTCGGACGTGTAGCGGGCGGCGTCGCGGTAGACGGCGAGGACGTCCGTGTGGCGCGACACTACCCAGAAGCCGTGCGGTTCGTGGCGGTAGACGGGGCGGTGTTCGCGGGTGGTGCGCCAGAACTCGGTGAGGTCGGACTCGAAGGTGCGGGGGTCGGCCAGGTTCATCGCAGCGCGGCGAGTTCGTCGGCGAGGGCCCGGATGGTGGAGTGGTCGAACAACGTGGCGGCGGGCAGGTCGACGTCCAGGTGTTCGCGGAGCCGGGTGAGCAGCTGGGTGGCTTGGAGGGAGTTGCCGCCGAGTTCGAAGAAGTCGCTGTCGAGTTCCAGGCCGGGGACGCCGAGGGTTTCTTCCCACAGTTGCAGCAGGGTTCGCTGCAGATCGGTCGCGTCGGCCAGGTCCTCTCGGACCACGGGCGCGAGGTGCTGGGCGGGGGCCGGGGCGGGAGGGGTTTCCATCCGCTGGGCGGCTTCGCGGCCGACTTCGGCGAGGCCGCGCGGGGCGGCGATCACCTGCGGGCCGAGGCGGGCGGCGAGGACCTGCCAGAGCAGGTCCAGCCCTTCGCTGGTGCGGAGGTACTTGCTGTGCGGATCGCCGGACGCGAGCATGCCGGTCTCGCTCCAGGCGTCCCAGTTGACCGACACGGTGTGCCGCGGGCCGGGCGGGCTGGCGTGGGCGAAGGCGTCGAGATAGGCGTTGGCGGCGAGGTAGTCGGCCTGGCCGTAGTAGGTGGGGACGAGGGCGGTGACCGACGAGAACAGCACGAGGAAGTCCGGGTCCTGGCCGAAGACGCGGTCCAGGATCTGGGTGCCGGTGATCTTCGGGGCGAGCACGGCTTCGACGTCCTCGCGGCGGCGGACCGCCATCATGCCGCCGCCTGGGCTGCCCGCGGCGTGGAAGATGCCGTCGATGCGGCCGCAGGTGTCGCGGATCTGGCGCATGGCGGCTTCGTCGGCCACGTCGGCGACCTGGACGAGAACGGAGCCGCCCAGGGCCTCGATCTCCTTGAAGCGCCGGATGGTTTGCTTGCGGATCGGGCACGGGCCTTCGGCGAGGTAGGTGTCCCAGTCGGGCCGGTCCGGGAAGCTGGAGCGGCCGACCAGGACGAGCCGGGCGCGGACCAGGCGGGCGAGATCCTCGGCGAGGGCCAGGCCGATGCCGCCGAGCCCGCCGGTGATCAGGTAGGTGCCGCGTTCGCGCAGCAACGCGGGCAGGGAATGCGGCGGGGTGCTCGGCAAGGGGCGGATGTCGCGGACCCAGCGGCGGCGTCCGCGCAGGGCGACCTGGTCGTCGGTGGCGGCCAGTTCGGCGAGCAGCTGCCGGGCGTCCGCGGACGGCGCGAGGTCGACGACGCGGCTGGAGAGGTTCGGGATCTCCTTGCCGAACATGTGGTGCGGGCCGAGGACGGTCGCTTTCGCCGGGGTGACCGGGTCGGTGCCGGTGACCTCGTGCAGGCCCGTGGTGAGGGTGGTCAGCGTGATCGGGACTGAGATCTGCCGCCGGGCCAAGGTCCGGCCGAGTGCGAGCAGGCTGTACAGGCCGTGTTCGAGGCTGTCCTCGTCCAGCAGCC
This sequence comes from Amycolatopsis sp. NPDC054798, assembly GCF_053611505.1. NCBI lineage: Bacteria > Bacillati > Actinomycetota > Actinomycetes > Pseudonocardiales > Pseudonocardiaceae > Amycolatopsis > Amycolatopsis sp. NPDC054798. The sequence continues at coordinate 102,250 of NZ_JBSHAM010000003.1, forward strand.
AGGCGTGCACGATGCGGCGGGGTGCGAGTCCGGTGGCGGCGAGGTCGGTCAGCAGGGCGTCGTAGTCGGCGGGGTCGGAGGGGCGCAGCGTGTACCGGCCTGGGGCACGGCGGGCGAATTCCGTGCCGGGTTCGGCGCGGACTACCGAGGCTCCGGCGCGGCGCAGGTCGTCCAGGACGAGGTCGACGACCGGTGCGCCTGCGGTGAAGACCAGCCAGGATTCGCCGGGGATGATGCCGGCGCTGGTCTGGTCGAGGGGGTGTTCGGCCCAGGTCGGCAGTTCGAGCGGAGTGGTTTCGGCCGGTGGTCCGGCGGTGGTCAGCGGGACGCCGTACATCCCGGCCAGCGGCGGACGTCCGGGGTCCGGGTCGACCCAGGCGTGGACGCGTTGGTAGGGGTAGCCGGGCAGCGGCAGGCGGCGGCGCTTCTCCCCCGCCCAGAACGCGTCCCAGTCCGGTTCGGCTCCGGCGGACCAGAGGGTGCCGAGCGCGCGCAGCAGCAGGTCGGTGTCGGTGCGTTTGTCGGCTCGGTGCCGCATGGAGGAGACGATCGCCGGTGCGGTGCCGGTGCGGGTTTCCCGCCAGTGCAGGCGCGCGACGGTGGACAGCGCGCCGCCGGGGCCGACTTCGAGCAGGGCGTGTTCTTTGTTGTCCCACAAGGTGTTCAGGGCGTCGGCGAACCGCACCGGCTGGCGCAGTTGCCGGACCCAGTACTCCGGGTCGCGGGCCTGGTCGGCGGTCAGCCAATCACCGGTGACGCTCGAAACGACCGGGATTTCCGGCGCGTTGAGGTCGACGTCCGCGAGCGCGTCGCGGAATTTCGGGAGGACCGGGTCCATCAGCGCGGAATGGAAGGCGTGGTCGACCGGGAGCGGGACGCAGCGGATTCCCTTGTCGGTCAACTGGTTCCGGAGCTGGTCCACGAGCGGCACCGGCCCGGAGGCGACGGTGTTGCGGGCGCTGTTGACCGCGGCGATCGACAAGCCCTCCGGGAGTTCGGCGCGAAGTTCGTCCTCGGAGAGCGGGACGGCGAGCATCGCACCTGGCGCGGTGCTCGCCATGAGTTCGCCGCGCAGGCTGACCAGCTTCGCGGCGTCTTCGAGGCTGAAACATCCCGCGATGCAGGCTGCGGCGTACTCGCCGACGCTGTGCCCGGCGAGTGCTCGGGGCCGCACGCCCCAGGCGATCCAGAGCTGGGCGAGGGCGTACTCCACGGCGAACAACGCGGGTTGAGCGAGGGCGGTGCCGCGCATGGCGTCCTGCTGCAGGTCGATGCCGAGAAGGTCGGTGCAGCGGTCGAGTTCGCGGCGGAACACCGGTTCGTGTTCGTAGAGTTCGCGGCCCATTCCCGCGTACTGCTCGCCTTGGCCGGGGAACAGGAAGGTGAGCGCGGGCGGGCGGCGCGGAGCTGGCGGACGGCCGTCGGCGGCGAGTTCTTCCAGTCGTTGAGCCAGATTCTCGCCGGACGCGGCTGCCAGGGTGCGGCGGTGAGCGTGGGCGGCTCGGCCGCGGTGGAGGGTATGGGCCAGGTCGGCGAGGTCGGTGTCCGGGTGCGCGCGCACGGTGTCGGCGAGTGCGCGGACGGCGGCGTTGGCGGCGGCTTCGGTCCGGCCGGAGACGGTGATCAGCTGCCGGGACCGCGCGCTGGCTTCGGCGGGGACAGCCGGGGCTTCGGTGAGGACGATGTGGGCGTTGGTGCCGCCGATGCCGAAGGAGCTGACGCCCGCCACCCGGGGAGTCTGCGTCCAATCGCGGAGTACGGCGTTGACGAAACAGGGACTCGACTCGAAACCGACGGCCGGGTTCGGTTCGGCGAAACCGGCGCTTGCCGGGATTTGTCCATAGTGGACCGCCAGCGCGGTCTTGATCAGGCCGGCGATCCCGGCCGCGGAGCCGAGGTGGCCGATGTTGCCCTTGACCGAGCCGATCGGGACGCGCCCGCCGCCGGACAGCACGGTGGTCAGCGCCTCGACCTCGATCGGGTCGCCGACCGGGGTGCCGGTGCCGTGGCATTCGACGTAGCCGAGATCGGCGGCGGAGAGCCCGGCGCGGGCGAGCGCGGTCCGGACGAGTTCGACCTGGCCGGCGATGCCGGGCGAGGTGAAGGTGAACCGGCGGGATCCGTCGTTGTTGACCGCGGATCCTCCGATCACCGCGTAGATGTGGTCGCGGTCGGCGACGGCGTCGGCGAGGCGTTTCAGCGCGACGACCCCTGCGCCGGAGCCGAAGACGGTTCCGTCCGCGGCGGCGTCGAACGGGCGGCAGCGGCCGGTGCGGGACACGATGGCGCCCTCGTGCCAGAGGTAGCCGTGGCCGTACGGCAGCTGGACGTCCGCGGCTCCGGCGAGTGCGAGGTCGCAGTCGCCTTGCCGCAGGGATTGCGCGGCCAAGTGCACCGCGACGAGGGCCGACGAGCACGCGGTCGAGACCGCCAGGCTCGGGCCGTCGAGACCCAGGCGGTGCGAGACGTTCGTGGCCAGATAGTCGTTTTCGTTGCCTACACTCCACTCCAGGGACGCGAGCGCGGCGCGCGCGGCTGGGTCGCGGCTGACGTGCAGGGCACCGTAGAGGTTCGGGGCGGCGGAGCCGAACACTCCGGCCCGTCCGGGGACGCGGCCGGTGTCGTAACCCGCGTTCTGGAGCGCGGCGTGCGCGCATTCGAGGAACAGCCGGTGCTGCGGGTCGGTGGCCCGGGCCAGTTCCGGCCGGTAGCCGAACAGGTCGGCGTCGAACCCGGCCAGGTCGTCGACGAGCGCGGCGGCCCGGACGTAGCCGGGGTCGGCGATCCGGGCCGGCGGGACTCCGGCCGCGCGGAGTTCCTCTTCGGTGCGGAGCGCGATCGACGTGACGCCGCCGCGGAGGTTCTCCCAGAACTGGGCCGGCCCGTCCGCGCCGGGAAACCGGCAGGCCAGGCCGACGATCGCGATCTGGTCGCTCATCGTGCTCCCCGGTCGGTCAGGGTGGCCGAGATGGTGCGCACGGTCGCGGATTCGAACAACGCGCCGGAGCTCAGCGCGATGCCGTAGCGCTGTTCGATCTGGTCCACGATGTGCACGGCGGCGAGCGAACTGCCGCCCACGTCGAAGAAATCGTCGTCGAGGCCGATGTCGGGATTGCCGAGCAGGTCCGTCCACAGCTGCCGGACGACCTCGACGACCGGCTGCCCGGCCGGGGGCGGGGCGGGTTCGGCGGGTTCCGGTGCGGGCGGGCCGCCTAGGTGGTCGACGATCACCGTCGGGGGCAGATCCCGGCTGAGGGCGTCGAGGAAGATTCGCGCGCCTTCCGCTGGGTCCAGCTGCGGGTCGCTCTGCGCTGGCGCGGAGGGGGCGGCGGGGCGGGTGAAGTCGGTGCGGGGCACGGCCCGGAAGGTCAGCGACCGGATCGCGACGAGATGTTTGCCGGTCTCGGTGTCGTGCAGGTCCACGTCGACCACGCAGGTGGTGCTGGTCTGTTCGCGCAGCTGGGATCGGGCCGTGACGCGAGCGGTGAGCCGGTCGAAGACGGCCACCGTGCGGTAGCGGAACGGCACGAAGACGGCTTCGGCGGTGGTGTCGATCAGCGTGGCGGCCGCGACGTCGAGCAGAGCCGGGTGCAGGACGTGCTCGCGGAGGTCCGAGTGGAACTTTTCGGGCAGCTCCAGTTCCGCGACCGCCGAGTGTGCGTCGCGCCAGCTGCGGACTTCGTTTGCCCAGCGTGGGCCGAAACCGAAGCCGGGTCCGGCCGCCGTCGTGGGCTCGCGCGGGACCGCGCTGGGCCGCGACTGGTCGGCGAGCCGGGGTTCGAGGTCGGGGACTTCGATCAGGCCCTCGGCGTGCTCGGTCCACTCCCCTTGCTGCTGCACGGGTTTCGACCGCAAGCGGAAGCGATGACCGCCGGGGGCGGCGGAGACGGCGACCTCCACGAAGCGGGGTTCGGCGGCGGGCAGGGACCGCAGGATCAGCGTGTCGCGCAGGCCGACCGGCGACGTCTCCGGCAGGAGGGCGAGTTCGCGCGCGGCGGTGACGGCGAATTCCAGCATCGCCGTGGCGGGCAGCACCGGGACGCCGCCGAACCGGTGCTCGTCGAGCTGCCAGGTCTGTCCCGGCGCGATGACCACGCGGTGGCCTGGGGCGTCGGTCATGCCGGTGCGTTCCCAGGCGGGCCAGGCGATCGACAGGGTCCGGGGGTGGCAGAGCCGGTGGCGGGCGGCGTGGGCGTTGAGGAAGGCGTTGGCGGCGGCGTAGTCGGCGCTGCCGCGCAGGCCGGACACCCCGGCGTGGCTGGAGAAGTAGACCAGGAAGTCGAGGTCAGCGTCGGCCAAGGCGTCTTCGAGGGCGAGGGTGCCGTGGACCTTCGGTCGCAGCACTCTGTCCACTTCGGACCGGGAGCGGCGTTCGATCAGGCCGCCGCCCGGGATTCCGGCCGCGTGGACGACTCCGTGCGGGCCGCGGCCGAACGTACGCTCGACTTCGGCTAGCGCACCGCGCAGGGAGTCGGTTACGTCGGCTTTGAGCACCGCGACGGTGGCGCCTGCCGCTTCGAGCCGCGCGACCTCCGCGGTGCGGGTGGCGGAGCGGCCAATCAGGGCGAGCCGGGGGCGGAGCCCGGTGTCGGCCAGTGCTTGCGCGATGACCAGGCCTACTCCCCCGAGACCGCCGGTGATCAGGTAGATCCCGTTTTCCCGCAACGGACGTGGCTCGGTCGCGACGTCTTCGACCGGGACGATGCTGGGCAGCCAGCGGGTCCGGCCGCGCAGGGCGACGTGCGGTGCGGTCAGGGTCGCGAGTTCGGCGGCCAGCACCGACGGCACGGCGGCGGGACCGACGTCGATCAGCACGCAGCGGAGGCCGGGGATCTCCCGTTCGGCGGTGCGGGCGAAGGCGGGCAGCATCGCGCGGGCCGGGTTGAGCGGTTCGGCTCCGGTCAGGTCGACCGAGTTCCGGTGCAGGATGGCAAGGGTGGCCGGAACAGGTCGGTCGCGGAGGTGCTTCGCCAGGGTCTGGACGCAGGCGAGCACGCTGTAGAGGCCGGTTTCCAGGTCTGGCTCGGCGGTGTCCTCGACCCCGAGGGCGTGGACGATCAGATCGGGTACGGCGGTCTCGCGCAGTGCGTCGACGGCGGGCAGGTCGGTGGCGTGGTATCCGGCGGCGGCTGCGGAATCCGTTACCCATTGGGCGTTTCCGGGCCGGAGGACCAGTGCTCGCGCGCCTCGCACGGTGGTCGCCGGGGCCGCGCCTCCGGGCTGCCAGCGCTCGTGCAGCAATGTCCATCCGGCCGGTTTCGCCTGGTCCGCCGAGGCGGCTGGACCGTGGTAGCCGACCCAGTGCCGCCGCCGCTGGTAGGGATAGCCCGGGACGGGGATCCGGCGGGTGGAGCGCGGGGTGCGGGCGCGCCAGTCGAGGTTCTGGCCGTGGACCCACAGCGTGGCCAGGGCGTGGTTGAGACCGTGGCCGGAAAGCACGGGCAGGACGCTGGCGGACGTGGCGCCGGGGCCGATCAGCACTGTCAGGTCTGGCGTTTCGGTCCTTTGTGGACTCACCGCGGCGCCGGTCAGCACTCGTTCGGCGAGGGGTCTCGAGATCTCGCCCTCGGTGAAGGCTTGCGCTGCCAGGGTTCCGACGCCGTCTCCGGACACGCGCTTCGGCCTGACTCCCCAGCGAGTCAGGCAGGTGGCCATCGCGTGCTGGAGGACGAACACGATTGAGCGGGCGTGGTCGGGCGCGACGTCCTCCCCGGCGAGCCACCGGGCACGCAGCTGTCCGGCGAGGGGTTCGAGCGTGGCGAAAGAGGCGTCGCAGGCCTCGCGGAAGGCGGGCTCGGCAGTGTAAAGCTCGGTGGCCAGGCCGGGTTGCCACACCGACTCGTCCGGAAAGTGCAGGCCGACGCTGCGGGGGCGTTCGTCCGAGCAGAGCACGCCGGACGCCAGCTGGTCGAGGAGATCGTCGCCGTCGCGCGCCACGACCGCCGAGCGCACCGGCCGCGCGGTCCGGCCGACCTGGAGCGTGTGGGCCGCGGCGGTGAACAGGGCCGGGTCGAGGTCGGCGAAGTAGCCGCGGAGACGGTCGCGGAGCTGGGTCTCGGCGGTGCGGTCGTCGGCGGACCAGATGACGATCTGTTCCCTGTGCTCCGGCGGACTTGGCTCGGCTGGCGGGGCCTCTTCCAGGATGACGTGGGCGTTGGTGCCGCCGATGCCGAAGGAGTTCACGCACGCGCGCCGGGCTGAACCCGGCTGCCGGGGCCACGGCCGTGGCTCGGTCAGCACTTCGAAGGGCGAGCCGGCGAGGCCGAGTTCGGGGTTCACCGCGTCCACGTTGATGCTCGCGGGCAGCCGCTCGTGGTGCAGCGCGAGGACCGTTTTGATCACGCCCGCCACCCCAGCGGCGGCACCGAGGTGGCCGACGTTGGACTTCACCGAGCCGAGCAGGCAGGAGCCCGGCGGCAGGGGTTCCCCGGCGAGCGCGCGGAACGCCTGGGTCATCGCGGCGACCTCGGTGCGGTCGCCGATGGCTGTTCCGGTGCCGTGTGCTTCGAAGTAGGAGATCGTGCGCGGGTCGAGGTCCGCCGCGGTGAACGCGCCGGTGATGCAGTCGGCCTGACCGTCGGCGCTGGGCGCGGTGAAGCCGGTGCCGCGTCCGCCGTCGTTGTTGACCATCGAACCGCGTACCACGGCGTGGATGGTGTCGCCGTCGTACAGGGCGTCCGAGAGTCGTTTGAGGACGATCGCGCCGACGCCGTCGCCGAAGTTCGTGCCGGTGGCCGTGCTGGAGAAGGGGCGGCACGAGCCGTCCGCCGAGTTGACCCCTCCGGGGATGTGCAGGAAGCCGCGTTCGCTCTGCGGGTCGATCATCGAACCGCCGGCCAGCGCGAGTTCGCAGTCGCCCGCGAGCAGTGCTTGGCGGGCGAGGTGCAGGGCGACCAACGAGGTGGAGCAGGCGGTGCGCACGGTCAGGCTCGGCCCGGTCAGCCCGAGGCGCTGCGCGACGCTGGCCGCGAAGTAGTCGGGGTCGTTGTTGAACCCCACGGCGAGCCGGCCGACCGAGCGCAGCAGGCGGGCGTCGGGTTCGACGTGCTCGCTCGCGTACCGGTTGCTGCCCGCTCCGGCGAAAACGCCGATCCGGCCAGGGAACTCGGCGGGCACTTGCCCGGCGTGCTCCAGCGCGGCGTGGGTGACCTCGAGGAACACCCGGAACTGCGGGTCGCGGATCTCGGCTTCCCTCGGGGTGAGGCCGAAGAACGCGGCGTCGAAGTCGTAGGGTGCGTCGATGCGGGGACGCCTCCGCACGTAGCCGGGCATCGCCAGGCGCTTCGGGTCTTCTCCGGCGCGGAGGATTTGGTCGTCGGAAAGCTCGGTAATGCAATCCCGGCCGTCGAGAAGATTCCGCCAGAATTCGCTGAGGTCATTCGCCCCCGGAAACCGGACCGCCATTCCCACTACGGCGATCGGCTCCATCTCCACCCCTCACCGTTTCCGCTCCCGACCTGCGCAGTGCAGCACACTTCGCGACGTCCCGGCCAGCGTTTCGGACAGGGCCGAAGCGAACCGCGCGGGCGGCGAAGAAGCTGGCCGGAACTTGACCGGGCCAGGTCGCGGCCGAAAGAATGCGGGCACATCTCGGCCCCGCTCGGGCTCGCTGGCTTCGGGAGTTGCTCATGGCCGAACGGATCTGTCCCGCCTCGCACGAACAGGAACGGATCTGGTTCGCCAGCCAATTCGAGCCAAATTCCCCGGCCTATCACATCTCCGCGGCAATGCCGTTGCCGCCGGTCGCCTTGCCGCCGGAAAAAATCGAGGAACTGCTCGCGGCCGTCGCTGCCCGGCACGAAGCCTTGCGCACCTCGCTGTCCGCCGACGAGCACGGGGTGCTGCACCAGACGGTCCACGACAAGGTCGTGCTCGACGTCGAGCACGTCGATCTGCGCGGGCACGACGAGGCCGAGGCCGAGGCTCGCGACCTGCTGCACGAGTTGAGCTTGCGACCGCTCCCCTTGGATCGTGCGCCGCTGTGGCGCGCGGTTTGCGCGCGGCTGACCGACGAGAACTACTGGCTGTTGTTCGTGGTGCACCACGCAGTGTTCGACGCGACGTCGAGTGTGCTGTTGCAGTCCGAATTGGACGAACTGTGCGCGGCGTCGGCGGCCGGGCGACCGGCGGAGCTGCCCGAACTGGCCGCGCAGTACGCCGATTACTCGGCGCGGCAGCGTTCCGCTGGCGGCGACCGGGAGCGTCGGCTGGCCTACTGGCGCGAACAGCTCGCCGAGCTGCCGGCCGAGAATCTGCCCGCGGATCTGCCCCGGCCCGCGGTGCCCGGGCACGAGGCCGCGGCGGTGCCGTTCCGCCTGCCGGACGGGTTCCTCGACCGCGTGACGGCGGTCGGCCGCGAACTGCGCGCGACGGCGTTCATGGTGCTGCTCGCCGCGCATCACGTCCTGCTGGCGCGGATGTCCGGCACGGCGGACGTGGCCGTCGCCGTGCCGACTTCGAGCCGTGACCGGCAGACGCAGCCGGTGATCGGGATGTTCATCGACACGGTCATCGTGCGAGTCTCGCTTCCCACCGAATTGACCTTCGCCGAGGCGGTCGCGCGAGTGCGGGACGCGCTGTTCGACGGGTTGCGGCACAAGGGAATCTCGTTCCAGGAGATCGCCGAGGAGTTCAGCGCGGACGGGGCCGACCGGTTCGGCCGGCTGTCGCGGATCGCGTTCAACTTCGTGCCGTCGTCCGGGCACGAGTCGATCCACAACGGGTGGGCCCGCGCCGATCTCGCTCTTGAGCTGTCCACTGTGGACGGATGGCTGCTGTACCGGACGGATCTGTTCCGGCGGAGCAGCGCCGAGGCGCTGCCCCGGCGGTATCTCGGCTTGCTCGCCGCCGCGCTGGACGCGCCGGGCACCCGGCTGCGCGACCTTCCGCTGCACACCGGCGGGGAACTGGCGGAGGTGCTGGCCTGGAGCACGGGCGAGGCGGCGACCGCGCCGGAGTCGCTGTCCGATCTGCTCGCCCGCCACGCCGGGAACGCACCGCACCGCACGGCGGTGGAGGCAGCGGACGCCACGTTGACCTACGCCGAACTGCACGAACGGGTCGAGCACCTGGCCGGGGTGCTGGCCGCGCGCGGGAGCGGCCCGGAGCAGGTCGTCGGGATCGTCGCGCCGCGCTCGGCCGCCTATCTGACCGCCGTGCTGGCGGTGCTCCGGGCCGGAGCGGCGTTCGCCCCGATCGACGCCGCCACGCCGCCCGCGCGGATCGCGACGCTGCTGGCCGACGCCACGGCGACCTTGGCCATTTCGTCCACAGTGGACTTGCTGCCGCCGGGCAGTGCTCCCGTCGTGCTGGACGCGTTGGACGATCTGCCGACCGCGGCCGTGGACTGCCCCGTGTCTCCAGGCAACGCCGCCTACCTGCTGCACACCTCGGGGTCGACCGGCGAGCCGAAGGGCGTGGTGGTCGCGCGCGGGTCGTGGGCGCGGCTGGCGGCCACCTGGGCCGAGCGGCTGGGGCTGACCGGCGAATCGCGGGTCGCGCAACTCGCCTCGGCGGCCTTCGACGCTTCCGTGGCCGAGATCGGCGCCGCGGTGTTCGCCGGTGCGACGCTGGTGATCCCCGAGGTGCCGACAGCCGGTGAGGACCTGGCGCGCTGGCTCGACGAGCGAGCGGTCACCGAGCTTCTGCTCACTCCGACGGTCCTCGGCAGTCTCCCGGAAGGATCGCTGCGCAGGGTCCGGACGGTCTTCGTCGGCAGCGAGGCGTGCCCGACCGACCTGGCGGGGCGGTGGCACACGGACGGACGCCGGGTGGTCAATGCCTACGGGCCGACCGAGGCGACAGTCAGCGCGACGCTCTGGGACTTCGAGCCCGGTGCCGAGACACCGTCCGCACCGATCGGCCGCCCGCACCGGGGTGCCCAGGCGTATGTGCTGGACGCGGCGTTGAAACCGGTGCCTCCGGGCGTGACCGGGGAGCTGTACCTCGCGGGATCCGGCGTCGCCCGGGGGTATCTGGGACGCCCGGGGTTGTCGGCGGAGCGGTTCGTGGCCAGTCCGTTCGGGCCGCCGGGCGCGCGGATGTACCGCAGCGGCGACCTCGCGCGGTGGGGCCGCGACGGGCTGCTGGAATTCCGGGGCCGCGCCGACGACCAGGTCAAGGTGAACGGGATCCGGGTCGAGCCCGGCGAGATCGAGGCCGCGCTGACAGCGCGGGCGGACGTCGACCACGCGGCGGTCGTGCTCCGCGAGGGACGCCTCGTAGGCTACGTGACTGGATCCATTGTGGACACTGATGCGGCGCTCGCGGACCTCGCGCGCCGCCTGCCCAGTGCCCTGGTGCCGGGAGCGCTGGTCGTGGTGGAGTCGATTCCGTTCACGCGCAACGGAAAACTCGACCGGGACGCGTTGCCCGCGCCCGTCCCTACCACTGCATCTCGTACAGGTGCGGTGTCCGGCACGGCCGGGGTGATCTGCCGGTTGTTCGCCGAGGTGCTCGGGGTGGCCGGGGCCGGGCCGGAGGACAGCTTTTTCGCGCTGGGCGGGGACAGCATGTCCTCGATCCGGCTGGTGAACCGCGCCCGGAAAGCGGGACTGGCGTTCACGCCGCGGGACGTGTTCCGGCGGCGGACCCCGGCCCGGATCGCCGCCGCGATGTCCGAGAAACCGCACGAAGGACCGTCCCGCACCAGTTCCCGGCCGGAGGAACGGACGCTGGCCGACGTGTTCGCCGAAACCGCCCGGCGGCATCCGGAGGCCGCGGCGCTCGACGACGGAACCACGGTGCTGACCTACGCCGCGCTGGCCGAGCAGGCTGCGACGCTGGCCGAACGTCTGCGCGGGCACGGAGTCGGTGCGGGAGACCGGGTCGGCTTACGGCTTCCGTCCGGCACGGCTGAGCTGTACGTGGCGATCCTCGGCGTGCTCACCGCCGGAGCGGCCTACGTCCCGGTGGACGCCGACGATCCGGACGACCGGGTCGAACAGGTCTTCGCCGAGGCCGCGGTCAAAGCGGTGGTGCGGCAGGGCGGCCGGGTCGAGCCGCGCACCGCGGCCGGGGGCCGGGCGGACGGCGAGGCGTGGGTGATTTTCACGTCGGGTTCGACCGGACGGCCGAAGGGCGTCGCCGTTCCGCACTCCGCTGCGGTGTCCTTTGCAGACAGCGAGGCGCGGTTGTTCTGCGCTGGTCAGCCGCTCGGGCCGGGCGACCGGGTGCTCGCCGGGCTGTCGGTCGCCTTCGACGGGTCCTGCGAGGAGATCTGGCTGGCCTGGCGCAGCGGCGCCTGCCTGGTCCCGGCGGCCCGGGAGGCGGTCGAGGGGCCGTGGCTGCGCGAGCACCGGATCAGCGTGGTTTCGACCGTGCCCGCGCTCGCCGCGGCTTGGACGGCCCAAGATCTGGAGTCCGTGCGGTTGCTGATCTTGGGCGGCGAGTCGTGCCCGGCGGAGCTGCTCGACCGCCTGGCCGGACCGGACCGCGAGATCTGGAATACCTACGGACCGACGGAAACCACGGTGGTCGCGACGCTGTGGCGGCATCGGCCCGGCCGGGCGACGACGCCGACGGCTCCGATCGGCCGTCCCCTGCCGGGGTTCGCCGCGCACGTGCTCGACGCGCGATTGCGTCCGGTGGAGCCGGGCGAGCCCGGCGAGCTGTACCTGACCGGGCCGGGGCTCGCGCGGGGTTACCTCGGCCGTCCGGGGTTGTCGGCGGAGCGGTTCGTGGCCTGCCCGACCGGCGGGCGGATGTACCGGACCGGGGACCTGGTCCGCGAGGACGACGACGGCATTCTGCACTTCTGCGGGCGCGCCGACGAGCAGGTCAAGATCCACGGGGTGCGGATCGAGCCCGCCGAGGTCGAGGCGGCGCTGCGCGCCGATCCGGCTATCGCGCGCGCGGTGGTGACCGTGCGGGAGGACGAGCCCGGCAGGCGGCGACTCGTCGGCTACGTCGTGCCCGCGTCCACTGTGGACGTCGAGGCCGTGCTGGCCAGGCTCGCGGCGACGCTGCCCGGTGCGTTCGTCCCGGCTGACCTCGTTGTCCTGGACGAGATCCCGGCCACCCGCAACGGCAAAACCGACCTCGCAGCGTTACCGGCCCCAGCCCGGTCGGCGACGCCCACCACGCGCGCGACGACCCCGGCCGAGCAGCTGCTCTGCCAGGTGTTCGCCGAAGTGCTCGGGCTCGACACGGTCGGAGTCGACGACAGCTTCTTCGCGCTCGGCGGGGACAGCCTGCTCGCGATCGCCCTGGTCGGCCGAGCGCAGGCGAAGGGGGTCCGCTTCACGCCGCACGAACTGTTCCTGCGCCGCACCCCGGCCCGGCTCGCGCGGCTGGCCGGCGACCGCCGGACTCCTGCTGACTTCCCGTTGGCGCAGCTGAACCAGGCCGAGGTGGACGGCCTGCTCCGCGACTACCCGGGCTTGGCCGACATCGTGGCGCTGACCCCGCTGCAACAGGGTCTCGTCTTCCACGGCAGCTACACCGACGAGAACTACCGCGTGCAACTGGCGCTCGACCTGGACGGAGACCTCGATCCGGACCGGCTGCGCACCGCGCTGGACGCACTGGTCCGCCGCTACCCGAACCTCGGCGCGGCGTTCCCGGCCACCCGCGACGGCCGCCTCGTGCAGGTGCTCCCGGAACACCGCCCGCCGCAGTGGCGCGTCGTGGAGCTTTCCGGAGCGGAACCCGAGGCGGCGCGGATTTCCGCCGAGGAACTGCAGGCCCCGCTGGACCTCGCCCGTCCGCCGCTGCTGCTCGCCGCGCTGCTGAGGTTCGGCGAAGGCCGGTCGCGGCTGCTGCTGACTCAGCACCACGTGCTGCTGGACGGCTGGTCGACGCCGATCCTCATCCGCGAACTGCTCGCACTCGCCCAAGGCGCGGAACTGCCGCCCGCCGCCGACCATCGCGATTACCTGCGCTGGCTGGCGGAACAGGACCACGCGGTCTCGGCCAAGGCGTGGGCGCAGGCGTTGCGGGATCTCGACGGCCCGACCCTCCTTGCCCCGGAACGGCTGCGGGCGCGCACTGCCCAGCCGGACCAGGTCACCGCCCGGCTGCGGGCGGACGTCTTCGACGCGCTCCGGGAGCGGCTGCGCGGGCTCGACCGGACGCTCAACGCCGCGGTGCAGTCGGCGTGGGCGGTGCTGCTCGGCAGGCTCACCGGCAAGGCCGACGTCGTGTTCGGCACGACGGTGTCCGGGCGTCCACCCGAACTGGAGCACGCGGACCGCATGGTCGGGCTGCTGATCAACACGATCCCGGTCCGGGTCCGGTGTTCGCCGCACGAACCGCTGGCCGGGCTGCTGCGCCAGGTCCAGGACCAGCAGGCGGATCTGCTGGAGCATCAGTATCTCGGCCTCGCCGACATCCAGCGCTCGGCCGGGCACGGGGTGCTGTTCGACACCGCGACCGTCGTCGAAACCTATCCGGACATGGGCGGGCTCGGCCGCAGCGGCGAACTGGCGGTCACCGGCTTCGGCAGGCAGGAGTCGACGCACTACTCGCTCTACCTCTACGTGATTCCCGGGCGAGAGCTGACCGTCGAACTCGCTTACCGGCCGGACGTGCTCAGCGCGGACACCGCGACGGAGATCGCCGAGAGCTTCGTCCGCCTGCTGACGGCGATCGCCGAGCAGCCCGCGCAACCGACCGGGGCGATTCGGCTGCTGGCCGACGACCGTGCCCAGGCGTTGCTCGCCACCGGAATCGGCAGTCCCTCGCCCGCACCGTCGTTCGATCCCATCTTGGCCCCGGACACCGACCGGATCGCCGTGCGCGACGCGCGGGGGCAACTCACCTATCGCGAACTCGACGCGGCGGCGAACCGGTTGGCGCGCTTGCTGATCGAGCACGGCGCAGGTCCGGAAAGGACAGTGGCGGTCGCGATCCCGCCGTCCGCGGAGTATCTGACCGCCCTGCTCGCGATCACTCGCGCAGGCGCGGCCGCACTCCCCCTCGACCTGAACCATCCGCTGCAACGCCGCCAGTTCATGGTGGAAGACGCCCGCCCGCTGCTGACCCTCGGCACCGCGACGACGCTCGCCGGAATCCCTGGCCCGCACCTCGTTCTGCCGCACACGATCGAACATCCGGGCACGCGTCCGGTCGAACGCGCGACGCCGCAACATCCGGCGTTCCTCTTCTACACCTCAGGTTCTACCGGCACGCCAAAGGCGGTCGTCACCACCCGGGCCGCGGTGGCGAATGCCGTCGCCGCCTTCGTGACCGGCTACCGCCTCGACGCGGACGCCCGGATGGCGCACACCACCTCGGCCGCGTTCGACATTTCGGTCGCGGAACTGTTCGCGCCGCTGGCCGCGGGAGCGACCGTGGTGATCCCGGATTCCAGCGTCCCGCGCGCCGGGGCCGGGCTCGGCGATTGGCTGCGCGAAGCGGAGATCAGCCACGCACAGCTGGTGCCGACGGTGCTGGGCACGATCCCGCCCGAGGCGGCGGACGGGCTGGCCACGGTGATCGTCGGCGGCGAGGCGTGCCCCGGCGAACTGGTGCAGCGATGGAGCGAAGGCCGCACGATGGTCAACGCCTACGGTCCGACCGAGGCGACGATCTGGGCGACGCTGTGGGATTGCGAACCCGGCTCGGCCGTCGCCGCGATCGGGCGGCCGATGCCCGGCGTGCGCGTCCTCGTCCTGGATTCGGCGCTGCGCCCGCTTCCGCCGGGGATCACCGGCGAGCTGTATCTGGCCGGAGACTGTCTTGCCCGCGGTTACGGCGGCCGGCCAGCGTTGACCGCCGAGCGCTTCACGGCTTGCCCCTACGGCCCGCCGGGCGCGCGGATGTACCGGACCGGCGACCTGGCGCATTGGGATTCCGGCGGAACGCTGCACTACGACGGTCGCACGGACGGCCAGTTGAAGGTCAACGGCGTGCGGGTGGAGCCCGGCGAGATCGAAGCGGCCCTCCTGGCGCATCCGGGCGTCGACCAGGCCGTCGTGGTTACCGTCGAGAAGCGCCTGATCGCTTATGTAGTGCCCGAAATCGACACCGCAGGGGTTCGGGAGCATCTCGCCCGGGTGTTGCCGCAGGCTGTCGTGCCCGGGGCGATCGTCGCGCTCGGCGAGCTGCCCCGGCTGGCCAACGGCAAGATCGACCGCGCCGCGCTCCCCCGACCGGCCCGGCCCGAGTCCCGTCGTCCGGCTGATGCTCGCGAGGCGACGCTGTGCCGGATCTTCGGCGAGGTGCTCGGCACGACCGGCGTCGGCGCGGACGACGGGTTCCTGGACCTGGGCGGGGACAGCATTTCCGCGATCCAGCTGGTGACCCGGGCGCAGGCCGCCGGGCTCGGGTTCACGCTGCGCGACGTGTTCCGGCACGGCAGTCCGGCCGGGCTCGCCGCGGTGGCACCGGTCGGGGCCAGCGCCGAGCCGAGCGGCGGGACCGTGCCGCTGACGCCGGTGATGCATTGGCTGGCCGAAACCGGCGGCGACATCGACCGGTTCAGCCAGTCCGCGTTCGTGCACACCCCGGCCGGGCTGACCGAGGCTCGGCTGGCGCGGGCGCTGGAGCAGGTCCTCGCGCGGCACGACATGTTGCGGATGCGGTGGGCGCGAGGGTCGATCGACCTCCAGCCGAGCGCGGAGAACTGCCTGCGCCGGGTCGACGTCACCGGTCCGGACGCCGAAGCGCTCGTGCAGGCGGAAGCCGCGGCGGCCGGGGCTTCGCTCGCGCCGGAGCAAGGCGTGATCGTCCGCGCGGTCTGGTTCGACGCCGGGCTCGCCCGCCGGGGCAGCCTGCTGCTCGTCGTGCACCACCTGGCGGTCGACATCGTGTCCTGGCCGATCCTGCTGTCGGATCTCGCCGCTGCCTGCGAGGCTCCGGGTACGCCGCTGCCGCCTGTGCCGACCTCCTTCCGGGCCTGGGCCACGCGGCTGCAGGAGGAAGCCCGGTCCCCGCGCCGGGTCGCGGAACTGCCGTATTGGAACTCGGTCGTGACAGGGACTGGTCCGGCGATCACCACCGGAAGCCTGGACCGGAACCGCGACACCTTCGGCGCGGCGACGCATCACACCGTGTCGCTGCCGGCAGACACCACCCGCGCCGTGCTCGGCCCGGTGTGTGCGGCCTTCCACGCCTCGGCGGAGGACGTCCTGCTCACCGCGCTGGCGGTCGCGGTCGCCGACTGGCGGGAGCGGAAAGGCTTGCCGCGCACCGCCTTCCGGGTCGATGTGGAAGGCCACGGCCGCGCGGACCTCGACGCCGCGATCGACCTGACGCGCACGGTCGGCTGGTTCACCAGCATGCGCCCGGTGCGGCTGGACCCCGGCCCGCTCCGGTGGGACGACCTCTGGTCCGGCGGCGCGGACGCGGGCGCGTGCCTGCGGCGGGTCAAGGAGCAGGTTCGCTCCGTGCCGGGCCAGGGCCTCGGCTACGGGCTGCTCCGCTACCTCAATCCGGACACCGCGGCCACGCTCGCCGCCGCCCCGGCGGCCCAGATCGCGTTCAACTACCTGGGCCGGTTCACGCCGTCCGCCGAGGCGGATTGGGCCCCGGTGACCGGCTACAGCGCGCTGACCGCCGAGGTGATCGCCGGCGGGTCCGGCAACCGGCAGCCGCTGGGGCATCCGCTGCTCGTCGACGCCCACGTGACCGAAGGCCCGGGCGGCCCCGTGCTCGGCGCCACCTGGACCTGCGCCCCGGCCCTGCTGTCCGGAAAGGACGTTCAGGACCTCGCGGCGAGCTGGACCCGGGCGGTGACCGCGTTGGCCGACCACGCCCGGATTCCCGGCACTGGCGGGCACACGCCGTCGGACTTCCCGCTGACTCCGCTGCGTCAGTCCGATGTGGACCGAATCGCGGCGGAGCACCCCGGGTTCACCGACATCCTCCCGCTGACGCCCCTGCAACGGGGCTTCGTGTTCCACGCCAACCTGGACAGCACCGATCTTTACCGCATGCAGCTCAGCCTCGATCTCACCGGCGAGGTGGACGCTTCTCGGCTGCGATCGGCGCTGACCTCGGTGCTGGAGCGGCATCCCCAGCTGCGCGCCGCGTTCCCGACGGTCAGCTCGGGCGAGCCGGTCGCGGTGATTCCCGCCTTGACGGAGCCGGAGTGGGCCGAGGCGGAGCTGTCCGACGAGGACGCGGCAGATGCACTCGCCGAGGCCGCGCAGGCCCGCCCGTTCGACCTGGCCACGCCGCCGTTGCTGCGCGCTTTGCTGGTGCGGCTGCCCGGACGGAACCGGCTGGTGCTGACCTACCACCACGTCCTGCTGGACGGCTGGTCGATCCCGCTGCTGCTGGACGAACTTCGCCGCGGGTACGCCGGAAACCCCCGTGCCTCGGTGACGGAGCTGCGCGACTACTTCGACTGGCTCGGCGAACGGGACCGCGAGGCGGCGGTCCGGGCGTGGCAGGCTTCCCTCGACGGCCTCACCGGCCCGACACTGATCGCCGACCGGCGCGCTGCCGCCGCTCCGGTCGAGATCACGACTTCACTGTCCACTGAGGACTACACCAGGTTGTCGGCGCGGCTGCGGCAGCTCGGCGTCACGCTCAACACTGCCGTGCAGGGCGCGTGGGCGATCCTGCTGAGCGAGCACACCGGCCGCACCGACGTCGTGTTCGGCACCACCGTGTCCGGACGGCCGCCGGAACTCCCCGCGGCGAACGAGCTGATCGGCCTGCTGATCACCACACTCCCGGTGCGCGTGCGGCTGGCCGCCGACGAGCCGCTCGCCGGGTTTTTGCGGCGGCTCCAGCGCGAGCAGGCGGACCTGTTCGAGCACCAGTACCTCGATCTCGCGGAGATCCAGCGGATGGCCGGGCACGGCGAACTGTTCGACACCGCCACGGTGGTGGAGAACTACGCCGGCGCCCAGGAACTCCGCGACGGCGACGCTCTTTTCACCGCAGTGCGCGGCCGGGAATCGACGCATTACCCGCTCGACCTGACCGTCCGCCCCGGCGCGGAACTCGGCGTCCGGCTGGCTTACCGGCCCGATGTCGTCCCGGAAACGACAGCGAACGACCTGGCCGCGCGCTTCCGCCAACTTCTGCTGGCAATCTCGGCCGAACCCGAGCGCATCCTGCGGCCGACGCCGACCCTCGCGGAGTGGTTCGGCCGGATCGCCGCCCGGCACGCGGACCGGCCCGCGGTCTCGGACGCACGGACTTCCTGCACCTACGCGGAGTTCGACGCGGCAGCCAACCGGCTCGCGCATCTGCTGATCGCCCGCGGCGCGGGACCGGAGCGGACCGTCGCGGTCGCTGTGCCGCGCGGAGCCGATCACGCGCTGGCGATCCTGGCGGTGCTCAAGTCCGGGGCGGCCGTGCTGCCGGTGGACACGGCCTACCCGGCCGAGCGGATCCGGTTCATGCTCGCCGATTCCCGGCCGGTGCTGACCCTGGCGCACCAGGAATCGGACACTCCGCACCTCAACCTCGCCGATCCCCGAACCGCTGAAACCCTTGCCGCGCAGCCGGATACGCTGCCGAAAAGCGGGGTACGGCCGCTGAATCCCGCGTTCGTGCTCTACACCTCGGGTTCGACCGGAACCCCGAAGGCGGTGTCCGTCCCGCACGCAGCGGTCGTGAGCATGGCCGCCGCGCAAATCGAGGCGTTCGCGGTCGACGCGGACTCCACGGTCTCCCAGCTGTCGTCGCCAAGCTTCGACGCGGCGATTTCCGAACTGTGCACGGCGTTGCTGTCCGGCGCACATCTGGTGCTGCCCGGCCCGGAGGTCATCCTGGAAGGTCCTTCGCTGGCCGAGTGGATCACCGAACACGACATCACGCACGTACAGCTCGCTCCGGCAGTGCTCGCGACCGTCCCGGCGGACAGTCTTCCGCGAGTGCGCACCCTGGTCGTCGGAGGCGAAGCCTGCCCGGGGACGCTGATCGAGACGTGGGCGCGGGACCGCCGGATGGTGAACACCTACGGTCCGGCCGAGGCGGCCGACACCGTGACGCTGTGGCCCTGCTCCCCCGGTTCCGGCCATGCCGTCGCACCGATCGGCCGCCCGATCCGGGACACCGAAGTGTTCGTGCTGGACTCGCGGCTGGCTCCGGTCGCGCCCGGCGCGGTCGGCGAGATCTACGTCGCCGGCCCCGGCCTCACCCGGGGCTACCTCGGTCAGCCCGGGCTGACCGCGCAGCGGTTCACCGCCTGCCCGTTCGGCCCGCCCGGCACGCGGATGTACCGCACCGGCGACCTGGGCCGCTGGGACACCGGCGGTCTTCTGCACTACGAGGGACGGGTCGACGACCAGGTCAAGGTCAACGGGATCCGGATCGAACCGGGCGAGGTCGAGGCAGCGCTGACCGGGCACCCGGGTGTCGGCCAGGCCGTGGTGGTGCCGGACGACGGGCGGCTGATCGGCTACCTCGTGCCCGCGCCGGGAGCCGCGGTCGATCCGGCCGCCATACGGGCCGGGCTGGCGGCGAGGCTCCCGACCCATCTGGTGCCGTCCACGCTGCTCGTGATGGCGCAGATTCCGCGCACCGCCAACGGAAAGATCGACCGTTCGGCGCTGCCGAAGCCCGCCGTTGCCCGGCAGACGCCTGCCCCGGCGAGCCGGGCTCCGCGCACCCCGCACGAGCGGATGCTGTGCGAGGTCTTCGCCGACACTCTCGACCGGCCGGCAGTCGGCGTCGACGAGGATTTCCTCGCCCTGGGCGGGCATTCCCTGCTGGCGATGCGGGCGGTTTCCCGGATCCGGGATCTGCTCGGCGTCGAACTGGCCGTTCGCGAGCTGTTCGACCACCCGACCGCCGCCGGGCTCGCCGCGCGGGTGGAGCAGGCTCGACCCGCCATGACGGCACCGCTGGAACGGCAACAGCTTCCGGAACGAATCCCGCTGTCGCACAGCCAGTTCCGGTTCTGGGCGCGAGACCAGCTGCACGGGCCGACCGCCACCACCGTGCTCCCGCTGGCCCTGCGGCTGCCGGAGCTGGACGAACCCGCGATGACCGCCGCGCTGACCGATCTCGTCGCGCGGCACGAATCGTTGCGGACGGTCTACGACGTGCACGAAGGCCAGCCGTACCAACGCATCCTGGACCCTGCGCCACCGCAAGTCCGGCGGCTCACCGCGACCGCCGCCGACCTCGATCGCGTGCTGTCGGAAGCGGCGGCCGAACCGTTCGACCTCACGCGGGAGCCACCGCTGCACGCGTATCTGATAACCGGCGGAGAGCCGGTTCTGCTGCTGGTGCTCCCGCATGTCGCCGCGGACGGCTGGTCGCTCGACGTGCTGTCCCGCGACTTCCGGCAGGCCTGCTCCGCCCGGTGCGCCGGGATCGCGCCCACGTGGCCGTCGCTTCCGCTGCGGTACGCGGATTATGTGGTGTGGCAGCGTGATCTGCTCCCGGAGGCACAGCTCGCCCATTGGCGGACCACGCTCGCCGGACTGCCCGCCGAAATCCCGCTTCCCGCCGACCGGCCGCGCCCGGCCGTCCGAACCGGCCGGGGCGGGACCGTGCTCGGCCGGTTTGACGCCCGGCTGCGCGAGGGCCTGACCGCGGTGGCCAGAGAATGCGGGGCGAGCCTGTTCATGGTGCTGCACGCGGGCTTGGCCGCCCTGCTCACCAGCCTCAGCGGGGCCACTGACCTGCCGCTGGGCACGCCGATCGCCGGACGCCCGCGCCCCGAGCTGGACGATCTCGTCGGGTGTTTCGCCGACTGCCTGGTGCTGCGCACGAATACCGCCGGGGACCCGTCGTTCCGGGAGCTGGTGGCCCGGGTGCGCGAGGTCGACCTGACCGCTTACGCCAACCAGGACGTCCCGTTCGACCGGCTGGTGGCGGAACTCGGCGCGCGGACGCCGGACCGGCATCCGCTGTTCCAGGTCCAGCTGGCGCTCCAAGACCTTCCGGTCGGCGCGGACCGCAACGGCGAGCGTCCGGTCGCCATCGGCACCGATTCCCACGACCACGACCTGTACCTGGAGTTTCAGGAGGCACGGAACGAACTGGACGCCTACCTGCACTACTCCGGAGACCTGTTCGACCGTGCCACCGCCGCCAGGTTGCTCGACCAGCTGCGGGCGCTGCTCACCGCGGCCGTCGACGCTCCCGACGCTCCGCTGTCCCGGCTGGGGTCGTGATGGCGCATCTGTGCATGGTGAATCTGCCGTCCTACGGCCACGTGCTGCCGAGCCTGGAGGTGATCCGGGAACTCGTCGCCCGCGGGCACCGGGTGAGCTACGCCAACGATCCCGCGTTCGCCGACGTCGTCACGGGCGCCGGCGCGAACTTCGTGCCGTACCGGTCCACTCTTCTGTCCTATTTGGATGGACGCACGGAGTGGCCGTCCGACGAGATCGCGCACCGGGACCTGTTCCTCGACGACGCGATCGCGATGACCCCGCAGCTGCGGGAGGCGTTCGACCGGGACCGGCCCGATCTCGTCCTCTACGACCAGGGCGTCGGCGCCGTGCGCGTGCTGGCCGAGCACTGGCACGTGCCGCACGTGATGTTCTCGCCGAACACCGTTCCCGACCGCAGCGACGAAGAACTTCTCCGCGAATTCGAGGAACGACGGCGTGATCCGCGCTTCTCCGGCCACTACGAACGGTGGGCGGAGTGGTTGCGCGCCAACGGAATCCCGTCCGGCTACCTGGGCCGCCCGGCGCGGGAGCTGGCCCTGATCCCGCGGGTGCTGCAACCGAACCCCGACCGGGTGGATCCCCGCCGGACCACGTTCGTCGGACCCTGTTTCGGTTCCCGCTCAACGGCTCCCGAGTGGCAGCCTCCCGCCGGGGCGGAGCGAGTGCTGCTCGTGTCGCTGGGGTCGACGTTCACCGGGAAGCCGGACTTCTACCGCGAGTGCGTCGCGGCGTTCGGCGATCTGCCGGGGTGGCACGTGGTGCTCCAGATCGGCAAACACGTCGATGCGGCCGCGCTCGGTTCCGTGCCCGGCAGCGTCGAGGTGCGGGATTGGGTGCCGCAGCTGGCGGTGCTGGAGAAGGCCGCCGCGTTCGTCACCCACGGCGGGATGGGCGGATGCGCGGAGGGCTTGTTCCACGGGGTGCCGATGATCGCCGTCCCGCAGGATCCGCACACCGATCAGCCGGACAACGCCGACGCACTGGTCCGGCTCGGCGTCGGCCTGAGGATCGACCCGAGCCACGCGAGCGCGGAAGCGCTGCGGGAGAGCTTGCTGGAGCTGGTCGGGACACCGGAGGTCGCGGACCGGCTGGCGGAGGTCCGCGCGGAGCTGATGGCGGAGGGCGGGACTGAGCGGGCCGCTGACCTGATCGAGGCGGAGCTGGCGGGTTCAGCTTGACGGCCCGCGCCGCCGCCTCGCTATCCCGCGAATCGGTAACCCACTCCGCGGACCGTCTCGATCAAGGTCTGTTCCCGCAGTTTGCGCCGCAGCTGGCGGACCACGACCTCCAGCACGTTCGAGTCCGGGTCGGCCATCCGGTCCCACGCGTGCTCGATCAGCTCCCGGCGCGGCACCGGTGCCCCGGCCGCGGCCATCAGCCGTTCGAGGACCAGGAATTCCTTGGGAGCCAGAGTGAGCAGCACGCCCGCGCGGCGCACCTCGCGCGTGCCGGCGTCGAGCTCCACGTCGCCGCGGCGCAGCACGGCCGGGCGGGTCCGCGGCCCCGGGCTCAGCCGGCACAGGCTGCGGACGCGCGCGACCAGTTCCGCCATCTCGAACGGTTTGACGAGGTAGTCGGCCCCGAGGCGCAGGCCTTCCACCCGGTCGGCGGTGCTGTCGCGCGCGGTGAGGAACAGCACTGGCGCCAGCCAGCCGGACTGGCGTCGTCCCCACACGTAGCGAAGGGAGTCGCCCGAGGGAAGCATCCGGTCGAAGACCACGCAGTCGTAGGCGTTGACGAAGAGCGCTTCGTCGGCGAACGGCAGATCGGGAGCCGTGTCCACGGCGAATCCGGCACCGCGCAGCGAAACGTCGAGAGCTGTCCGCACATTGTCATCGTCTTCGACCACCAGCACCCGCACGAAGCCCAGGTTAGCGGGCCACCGCCGCCTCGACGTCGGCGATGCTCAGGCTCCGCAGCTCGTCCCGCGTCGGCACCCGGCCGAGCAGCCGCAACCGCTGGGACTGCGACTTCCGCACGCCCTCGAACAACCGCCGCGCGTCGCGGGCGTTGCCGAAGTTCTCGTCGCGGGCGATCCGCGCGAAGTGCTCCGCCAGCACCGGTTCCGCGGCCCCGTCCAGTTCGTAGTCCTGGCCCGCGGCCATCCGGCCGATGATGCCGAGCAGTTCGCCGGGCGTGTAGTTCTCGAACTCGATCGTCTTGCCGAACCGCGACGCGAGCCCGGGGTTGGCGGCCAGGAACCCGGCCATCTCCTTCGTGTACCCGGCCACGATCACCGCCACCTCGTCCCGGTGGTCCTCCATCAGCTTGACCAGGGTGTCGATCGCCTCCTGGCCGAAGTCGCCGCCCGCCGAGCCCGCCCGCGACAGCGTGTAGGCCTCGTCGATGAACAGCACCCCGCCTCGCGCCTCTTCGAAGATCGTCGCGGTCTTTTCCGCGGTGTGCCCGATGTACTGGCCCACGAGATCGCGCCGCGCCACCTCCCGGAACTGGCCGTGCGGCAGCACCCCCAGTGCTTTCAGCAGCCGCCCGTACAGCCGGGCCACGGTCGTTTTCCCGGTGCCGGGCGCGCCGGCGAAGATCAGGTGGTGGCTCGCGCCGCCGACCGGCAGTCCCGCGTTCCGCCGCCATTCGTTGACCTGCAGCTCGTCCACCAGCGAACGCACCTCGGCCTTGACCCGCGGCAGCCCGACCATCGTGTCGAGTTCGGTCAGCAGCTCCTCCGGGGCCCCGCCGCCGGAACCGGACGGCCCGGTCGCCTCGACCACGACCGGATTCGCCCCCTCGGCGAGGGAAATGCCCGGCTCCGCGGCGTTGTCCACGCGGCACTCTTCGATCGTGCCGCCGCATCCGGCCGCGAACGCGATGCCGACGCCGCGCGAATCCCGGACAGTGCACTTCCGCAGGACCGGCGCGCTGTGCTGGGCGACCGCGATCCCGTCCGAACCGGTCCGCGAGATCTCGCAGTTTTCCAGCACCGGGCGGCCGTATTGGTAGACGTACACCCCGCGCAGCCCGCAGCCGGTCACGGTGCAGCCGCGCAGCACCGGCGCGGCCCCCATGCCGATCACGACGCCGTCGCCGGTCACTTCCTCGACCACGGTGTCCACCAGCCGTCCCGGGCTGCCTTCGATCACCACGCCCTGCTCGACCGCTTTGAGCGAGCAGCCGGTCAGCTCGAACGCCGCCGTCCCCTCGATCCGCACCGCGGGCCCGCGCCCGCCGGTGATCGTGCAGCGGCGCACGACCAGCTCCACGTTCTCCGCCGACAGCGCGGACGACTCTCCGGCGTGCAGCTCGATCCCGCGCAGCGTCAGGGATCCGCCGACCGCGTGCAGCACCGGATGATCCGCTCCGGCTCCGTCGACAATCACCTGCGCCCCGGACTCGGCCGCCAGCGTCACGTGCAGGCCGGACAGGGCGAGCACTTCGCGGTACCGCCCCTCGGCGACGGTGATCTCGGCGTGGTCCGGGGCGGCGGCGAGCGCGTCGCCGATCGTCGGGTACGCGCCGGGCCGGTCGGCGACCAGGAGGCGGCGTGCGTTCGCGGTCGTCATCAGCCCGCCTCGGCCATCAGCCAGCCGCGGCCGGCGGCCTTCGCCCCGGCCTGGAACCGGCTGCGCGCACCGAGCCGGTTCATGATGTCGGCGACCATCCGCCGGACCGTGCGCACGGAGATGTCCAGCCGGGCCGCGGCGGATTCGTCGGTGCTTCCGGAACACAGCAGGGTGAGCAGATCGCGTTCGCGGCGGGTGAGTCCCGCGCCGGCGTCCCGGTCGTCGAGGCCGGTCGGGATCAGCGGCACGGCCTCGGGCCAGATCCGGTCGAACAGCCCCGCCGTCGCGGCGACGACGCCAGGCAACCGGAACACCGCGACCGACGCGGTGCCTTGCCCAGCCCGGTCGTCCGGCAGCACCGCCGCCGTCCGGTCGACGATCAACGCGTCGGTCGGCACGCTGTCCACAGTCCGCACGTCCGCACCGGCGAGGGCCAGGCCGCCGAGCGCACCGGACAGCCGCGCCGAATCGGGGCACAGCACGCGGTAGCGCACGCCGGGCCGCAGCGTGGCCTGGCCGAGCCGGCGCACCGCGTCCGCCGGTCCAGTCCCGGCGGTCGCGCACATGATCAGCACCTCGTTCGCGGCGGACGCCAGCAACCCGTCGATCCCGGCCGGCCGCGGCGCGGAACCGCCGCCCGCGACCAGGCTGAGCTTCGCGCCCGTGCCCGGCTGCCGTTCCCGCAGCACCTTCCGCTGCGCGGCGACGAGTTCCGGCCCCGGTTCCCAGCCGAGTTCGCGGGCCAGCAGCTTCCGCGCGTGCTCGAACGCGGCCAGCGCCTCAGCCGGACGACCGGCTTGCTGCAAAGCCAGCACGAGCCGCGCCCAGCCGCTTTCACGGAGCGGGTCGCGGTCGGCGACCTCGCGCAGCAGCGTGACTGCGTCCGTCGCGCGATCCGAAGCGAGGTACGCCTCGGCGAGCAGGCATTGAAGCTCGGTGCGGCGTTCTTCCCACTTCGCCGCGGCGGCCCGCGCGCCGTCGAACTCGAGTCCTTCGAACGGCTCTCCCCGCCAGTGCCCCAGCGCGGCCGACAGCTGCTCCGCCGCGACGTCGTACTCCGCGCCGGCCAGCGCCGCACGCCCGGATTCCGCCAGCGTTTCGACGAGTTCGGTGTCCAGTTCGCCCGGCAGCACGGTGATCCGGTAGCCGCCCGGCCGGCTTTCCAGCCGCTCCCCCACGCTTTGCCGCAGCTGCCACACGTAGCTGCGCAGGTTGCGCAGCGCGGAGGCGGGCGCGGCCTGTTCATGCCAGATTCCGCCGATCAGCTGATCGACTCGGACCCAGGCGTTAGCGTGCAGGAGCAACAGAGCCAGCAGCGCGCCCGGCTTCGTCGCCCTCAGCTCGATGCGGGTGCCGCTCGACGGGCGGGCCTCGAGCGGACCGAGTAGTTGGAACTGCATGCGCTAACTTTCCATCGGGACACCTGAGGTTTGGATGACAACGGTGATGGTCGTCGAAGACGACGAGAACATGCGGGTCGCGGTCGCCGCGCAGCTGCGCGCGGCCGGGCTCGGCGTGCACGTCTGCGGGGACCTCGCCGCCGCCGGGAGAGCGCTCGGCGCGCACGGGTACGACTGCGCGGTGTTCGACCGGATGCTGCCCGACGGCGATTCCCTCGGCTACGTCGACGCGCTGCGCCGCCGGGGCTGGCACACGCCGGTGCTGTTCCTCACCGCGCGCGACTCGCCCGCCGACCGCGTCGCCGGGTTCGAGCACGGCGCGGACGACTACCTGGTCAAGCCGTTCGCGATGGCCGAGCTGACCCAGCGGGTGCTGAACCTGTGCCGGCGCAGCGGTTCCGACCGGCCCTCGGTGCTGCGCCACGCCGACCTCGTGATGGACTGCGCACGACGCGAGGTCCGCCGGGCCGACGTGCTGCTCACTTTGTCGAACAAGGAGTTCGCCGTGCTCGAGTACCTGCTCGTCCGGTCCGGGCAGGCGGTGAGCCGGGCCGAACTGCTCGACCACTGCTGGGACGCGGCGGCGGAGGACATGGGAGACAAGTCCAATCCGGTCGACGCGGTCGTGAAGCGGCTGCGGCGGAAACTGCGGGAGCCGGAGCTGATCCACGCCGTGCGCGGTCTCGGCTACCGGTTCGGCTCCCGGTGAACGGGTCGGCCGCCGACCGGCTGCGCCGGCTCCGCTGGGTCCTCACCGCCCTGTTCACCACCATGAACGCGATCGGGCTGATCGTGCTCGCCTGGATCGTCGTCAACGAGGACGCCGATCGGGGCGCCGCCGAGGTCACCGCGAGCCTCGACCGCGTCACCTCGTCGGTCAGCAGGCTGGTCGGCTACGACGGCGGCGTGGTCAGCTTCGCGCTCGTCACCAGCGACGAGCTGAACAACCGCTGCCCCCAGTTCGCGATCCTGCCCGGCGGCGCGCAGACCTTCCGGCCGCACGTCTCCGGACACGCCTGCGTGCCGATGGACCTCGGCGTGCTCAACGGGCTCGCCGCCGACGCGATCGGCACCGGCGGCACCGCCGAGGGCCGCCAGCAGAGCACCGACGGCCGGCCGGTCCTGGTGCGCGCGCAGCCGTTGCTGAACCCGTCCGGGAAATACCTCGGGGCCGTCGTCGCGGTCGCCGACCTGAGCGGCACGCAGTCGGCGCACACCCGGTTCGTGCTGCTGGTGGTCGGCGGCTGCGTGCTGCTGATCGCCGTGCTCGGCTTCGCCGGGCACCTGCTGTCCGGCCGGTCGATCCGTCCCGCGGCGGCGGCGTTGCAGGAACAGGAAGTGCTGCTCGCGGAGACCGCGCACGACCTGCGCAGCCCGGTCGCCGCGCTGCGCGCGCTGGCCGAAACCGCCCAGGCGCACCCGGAGCAGCGTGCCGCGCTGCTCCCGAGGACGGTGCAGCTGGCGTCCGACATGGGCAGCATCATCGACAGCCTGCTGGTCCGGGCCCGGCTCGCCGCGGGCGTCGAACAGCTGAACCTGCAACCGGTGTGGCTGGACCAGCTGGTCACCGACATCGCCGAGAGCGCGCACACCGGAGGCGCGCAGGTGACCGTGACCGCGGCCCCGACGAAGGTGAACGCCGACCCGACCCTGATCCGCCGCGCGGTCGGCAATCTGCTGGACAACGCCGTCCGCTACGGCAGGCAGCCGGGCGCGGAAGCGATCGTGCACATCACCGTCTACGGCGGCACGGTCACCGTCGCCGACCACGGACCCGGCATCGACCCGTCGACCGCCGCGGACGCGTTCGACCGGTTCAGCAGCACCGGTGGTTCGTCCGGCCTCGGGCTTTCCATCGTCCGGTGGGTGGCGCAAGCCCACGGCGGCGTGCTTTCGGTGTACAACGCGGACGAGGGCGGGGCGATCTTCGAACTTCGCTTCCCGCAGGCGGCGTAACGGCCGGGCCGGGGATTTCCGGTCCGGCCGCGGCCTTTCGGCGCACCCCGCCGAGGCAAGACACCGCTCCTCCCCACAGCGCGACGGCCGGGCCGAGAGCTTCGATCCGGCCGTCGCACTGGTCAGCGTTCGTCCGTGCTGGTGATCAGTTCCACGGTGCCGGTCCCCGATTCGCCGAACCGGTTCGGGCGCGCCGCGAATCCGTCCGGGGCGCCGCTGGCCCGGCCCCGGAGCGCGACCGCCACCCCGTCGTTGGCGGTGGAACGGCGACGCCCGTTGGCCGATTGGCCATCGGTGTTCTCGGCGGTGCCGGGCCGGAGGGTTCCGGCGGTTCCGGCACCCATGCCGTGCGGAGTCATCGGCGGCACCATCCCGCCCGCACCGCCCCGCGCCGAACCGCTCGACGCGCCCTCGGGTTCCACGCTGCTCCGTTTCGCCGCCGTGGAACGCAAGGCGGGCATCGCGCCGAGACCTGCGCCTGCCGCGCCGAGCGCGCCGAACGGCAACCCCGCGGCCACCGGCGCGGAGCCAGCCGGGGAAAGTCCCGGCATCCCGCCGATCGCACCGCCCAGGTCGCCCGGCGACAGCGAGCCCGGACCCAGCCCGGCGAGCGAAAGCCCTTGTCCCGACTGCCAATCCTGCGGGTTCAAGCTCAGGCCGTGTGCGTTCGCGGCTCCGGTCAGGCCGCCGGCGAGCTTCGACAGGTCCGGTGACGTGCCGCCGCTCCCGCCGCCGATTCCCGCAGCCTGGGCGAGACTCTGCACCTCGGTCAGCAAGTTCACCGCCGCGTCCGCCGTCTTCACCGCGTCCGCCGAAGAGATGGTGAAGTTCGGGATCAGGTCCGCCGGATTCGTCACGCCCGCGGCCCCGCACACCGCGAGCATCGCGCCGTCGTACTGCGCGCCGAGTTCGTTCATCGCCGTCGCGGAGCTTTGCCAGGCCTGCAAAGCGAGTTCCCAGGCGAGCGGGTTCATGCGCGTCGTCACGTACTCGGCGTAAAAGCCTTCGACCAGGCCCTGGGTCACCGGCAGAGTGTCCGCCAGCGCGTTGAGGTGGGTCGAGACCTGCGACGCGGCGATCCGGTCGCTCCACGTCGTCAGGTCCGCGATCGACCGGCCGACCTTGGCCTCGAAGGAATCCGCGGCCTTGTCCTGCCAGCCGGCCAAGGTCACGGTCCCGGCGTTGCGCCGCAGTTCCTCGGCGGCGGTCTGGCTCCAGGCGTGCACCTCCGACCACATCGTCGCCGCGGAACGCAGCGTCGGGATGTGCGCCTGTTCGGCGTCGATCATCGCCTTGTGGAAATCGGGAAGCAGCAAGTTGTAGGGAATCACCGGTCAAACTCCTCTTCAGACGGATTGCGGGGCGGACGGATGTTCTGGCGAGGCCCCGCCCGTGCCCGTGCCGGTCCCAGTGCCGGTGCCAGTGCCCGTGCCGGTGCCCTGGGTTTTCCCGGCGCCGGAGCCGGAGAACTGCTTGAGGACGCCGATCCCCTTGTCCGCCAGCTTCATCGTGGACGTCGCCAGGTCGATGCTGTTGATCAGGTCGGTCGCCTTGTACTGCGCGGCGGCGGCTTTGACCTTCGCCGAAATGGTCGTCATGTCCTCGCTGGTGTTGCCGATGTAGGCGCTGACCACGCCGGTCGCGGCCTTGTCCAGCACGGCCATCAGGATTCCCTCGACCGTGCCCAGCGGGCTGACCCCCTCCCCCAGCCGGGCCAGCGAAGCGGGCGGGGCCGGGGCCTTGGTCTGCGCGGAGAACACCGCCATCGCCTCGGGGTCCCCCTTGATGAAGGATGCGTCGGACATCTTTCCCCTCCTCAGGTTCGGTAACTGCGTTCCGGGCCGGCGCCGCCGACCTGCCACAACTCTTCGTCGAGCACTTCGACCGGCTCCGCGCGCTCGACCGGCGGCGGCGGTTTCTTCGGAGCCTTCGCCGGGGCCGGTTTCCGGCGGCGCTTGCCCTCGGTTTCCCGTCCGGCCAGCACCACCCCGGTTTTGCCGTCCGTCTTGCGCGAGCGGACCGCGTTGACGTGTTCCGCCGCCCCCGGCCGGATGCCGCCGGAGCCGGAACTTCCCCGCCCGGCCCCGGATTGCGGCGGATACATCGGCGGCATGCCGCTGCTGCCGGTGGTTCCGGCACCGGCCGCCGTCGCCGTCCCGGCGGGTGCGGCTCCGGCGGAAAGCCCGGACTGCGCGCCAAGCGGCGAGACGGTGCCGCCCCCGCCCGCGGCTGCCCCAGCCGGACCGATGCCGCCCCCTCCGGCTCCGGTCCCCGCTCCCCCGCCGACCGCGCCCGCGAGCCCCGGCAAACCGGAATCCGGTTGCGGGACCGAGGAAAGGTCGGCGGGCTGGTACAGGTCGGCGGGGTCGAACGCGGTGCTCAGCGGATTGGGCACCTGCGCGGGATTTCCCCCGCCGCCTCCCGCGTTCTTCGCCAGGTCGAGCAGCTTGCTCGCCACGTCCACCGCGTTCTTCGCGGTGACCACCGGCGATTCGGGCGAGTTCTCGGCCGGATCCTTCGCCGGGTCCTCCGGGTCGGGAACGTCTTGCGGAGCCGGGCTTTCCTCCGGATTCGCCGCCGGGTCGCCGCCGCCGCCGTTGTTCGGCACGCCCGGCCCCGGCTGGTCCGAAAGGGAGGGCAAAGCGGCCTTCGGGTCTTCGCCCGTCAACAGCCTGCCGGGAGCGGCCAACAGTTGCGAGGCCGCCCGCTGGTAGAAGGGCGCCAGTCCGTCCAGTTTGTCGGCGACTTCGTTGCGTGCCCGGTCCACGTCGTCTTTCGACGCGTCCGGCGCCAAACTCGCGATCTTGCCGTCCGCGAAGTCCCGCGCGCGGTGGATCTCGTCGATCAGCTTGTCGATCGCCTCCTTGATCTGGGAGGTGGTCGTGCTGGTCGTCAGCGGACCGCCCGATTCGGGGCCGCCGGCCATCTTGTCGGTCCAGGAGAACGCGACCTGCGCCACTTTGAGCGCCTCGGCGTCGAAGACGCTGCCCGCGAAGTCCTTCCAATTGCTGCGGAGATTGCGGCGCATTTGATCCAATTTGTCTGCTTGGAGCGCCAGCCAGGGCCGGATCGCCTCCCACATCGCCGAGGCGTCGGCGAGCAAGGGCACGTGCTGTTCGCACTCCGCCACGATCAGGCCGCGGAGTTCGCCGAGCTGCATGCTGCGGTAGTCGGTCATGCCGGTCGCCCGCTTCCTACTGCTGGCGCCCGGACGTGAGCGACGGCAGCACCGCGGGCAGGCCGTCGCCGGTCATCTTGCCGAACGCCGTGCGGGTGTAGTCGTCGAAGGCGGCCCTCGCGAGAGCGTCCTTGTTGGCTTCGTCGGTGAAGTGGTAGTTCCGCGCCGCGTTGTGGGCGAAAATCGCCAGTGCGTTGACTGTCTCTTCGAACTGGGTGAGGAACCGGTAGAGCCGGTCGGTGCTCGCGTTGTCGGCCTCCAGCACGGATTCGTGGCCGTTCAGCATGCTGGCGCATCCGCCGCCGCCCCGACCGGTCGCCGCGACCGGGATCTCGTCGCGGACCAGGTTCGCCGCGTTCTCGGCGAACCGCTCCATCTCGGCCGGGATGCCCTCCATCTTGTCCGGTGGTGCCATCGCGCTCTCCTGCTTCCCCTCGTCTGTCCACAGTGGTCTTTTCAGCTGGTCTTTCCGGTCGCAGTGGCCTTTCCGGTCACGTCCGGGGCGGCGACCAGGCCAGCTGCACCAGCCCCTTGTTGCCGCGCCGGTCGACGAGCCAGCCCCGGCCGGGAGGCAGCACCTGCGCGCGCATCCCGCCGAGCAGCGGGCCCTCGTCCCGGTCGCCGGACATCAGCACGCCGGCCGCGCCGACCTCGCGCATGCGGTTGAGGACCGGTTCGTACAGGCCCTTGCCCGCGCCGCCGGTGCGGCGGGCGAGCACGATCCGCAGGCCGATGTCGCCCGCCTGCGCGGCCAGCGGCAGCAGCGGCATGAGCGGGTGGTCCTTGTGCGTGGCGACCATGTCGTAGTCGTCGACGAGCACGAAGATCTCCGCGCCCTGCCACCAGTTCTTCGCCCGCAGCTGCTCGGGCGTGACGTCCGGGCCGGGCAGCCGCCGCGACAGCCGGGTGACCACCTCGTTCATCAGCGCGATGCTGTGCGCGTCGTTGGTGCCGGTGCCGAGCAGGTACTCGTCGGGGATCTCGCCGAGCAGCCCGCGCCGGTGGTCGATCAGCACGATCCGCGCCTGCTCCGGCGTATAGGCCGCGCAGATGCGACGGGCCACCGTGCGCAGGAACGAGGTCTTGCCGGACTGGGTGTCGGCCAGCACGAAGAAATGCGGATCGTTCGCGAAGTCCAGCCGCAGCGGCGAAAGGTCGTGCTCGTGCACGCCGATCGCGAGCCCGGCGTCTTCTCCGCTCAGCTCGTCGGCGGCGGGAAGCTCGTCGTAGGCCAGCACGCCGGGCAGCAGCCGGACCGGCGGAGCCGCCGCGCCGGGCCACGCGTCCGCGACCGCCGCGACCAGACCGGCGATCCCCTCGGGCAGATCGTCGATGCCGTGCCCGCCGTCGATGCGCGGCAGCGCGATCAGCATCTGGTGCTTGCTCGCCGACAGTCCCCGGCCGGGCCGGTCGGCGGGAACGCCCATCGCCGCGCGCCGGTCGATGATCGAGTCGATCGGGTCGCCGATCTTCAGCTCCAGCCTGCTGGCGAACAGGTCGCGCACGTTCATCCGCAGGTCGAACGACCGGGAGCACGCGGCGACCACGTGCACGCCGTAGGCGAGACCGCGCGCGGCGATGTCGCTGACGAGGTCCTCCTGCTGGTCGAAGTCGTTGCGCAGGGTGAGCCAGCCGTCGATCACGAGGAACACGTCGCCGTGCGGGTCGCCGGGGAACTCGCCCGCGGCCTTGCG
Source organism: Amycolatopsis sp. NPDC054798 (assembly GCF_053611505.1). Lineage (NCBI taxonomy): Bacteria > Bacillati > Actinomycetota > Actinomycetes > Pseudonocardiales > Pseudonocardiaceae > Amycolatopsis > Amycolatopsis sp. NPDC054798. The sequence goes on from NZ_JBSHAM010000003.1 coordinate 135,025, forward strand.
CTTGCGGAACGTCGCGACGCTGTCGATCTTGTGCTCGGCGAACAGCCTCTCCCGCTGAGCCAGCAGGGAGGCGACCTCGGAAACCGTGCGACGGACCGCGCCGGCGTCCAGCCGCCCGGCCACGCCGGCCACATGCGGCAGCCCTTCCAGCGACGCGAGCGTCCCGCCGCCGAAGTCGAGGCAGTAGAACTGAGTTTCGCGCGGCGTGTGCGTGAGCGCGAGGCTGAGGATCAGAGTGCGCAGGGCCGTGCTCTTGCCGGTCCGCGGGCCGCCGATGACCACGACGTGTCCCGCCGCGCCGGACAGGTCCAGGCTCAGCGGATCGCGCCGCTGCTCGTACGGCCGGTCCACCAGGCCGAGAACCGGCCGCAGCGCGCCGGCGAGTTCGGTCGAGTTGGCGGTCAGCCCGCGTTCGCGGTGCGCGACCAGGTCCGGCAGCAGTTCGTCCAGGGACGGCGATTCGTCCAGCGGCGGCAGCCACACCTGGTGCGCGGGCGTGCCGCGGCCGACCAGCCGGTCGACCATGATGTCCAGCAGCGTCTCCCCGACCGCGGACTCGGGCACCGGCTCGGGTTCGGCGGCGTCCCCGGCGTCGATCGCGGGCGCGTGGTAGGCGGTGGTGTATTCGTGCAGCACCAGGTCTTCCGGCGGGCTGACCGGACCGCCGGACGGGCTGACCCGGCGGTGCACGCCGGACACGTAGGCCGAGCGGAACCGGACCATCGATTCGGTGCCCACCTTGAGGAACCCGTTGCCCGGCGCCCTCGGCAGCTTGAACGCGTCCGGCACGCCGAGCACCGCGCGGCTTTCCATCTCGGAGAACGTCCGCAGGCCGATCCGGTAGGACAGATGGCCTTCCAGCCCGCGCAGCCGTCCCTCGTCCAGCCGCTGCGAGGCGAGCAGCAGGTGCACGCCGAGCGACCGGCCCAGCCGTCCGATCTGGACGAACATGTCGATGAAATCCGGCTTGGCGGAAAGGAGCTCGGAGAACTCGTCGCAGATGACCAGCAGCGTGGGCACCTCCGGCAGCGGGGCCCCGGCCTGGCGGGCCTTCTCGTAGTCGCGCAGCGAGGAGAAGTTCCCGGCCGCGCGCAGCAGTTCCTGGCGCCGGATCAGCTCGCCGTTGATCGCGTCGGTCATCCGGTCGACCAGGTGCAGTTCCTCGGCGAGGTTGGTGATCACCGCGCTGGTGTGCGGGAGCTTGTCGAGGCGGGTGAAGGTCGCGCCGCCCTTGAAGTCGATCAGCGCGAAGTTCAGCGAACTCGGCGGATGCGTGATCGCCAGCGCGAGCACGAGCGTCCGCAGCAGCTCGGACTTGCCGGAGCCGGTCGCGCCGATCAGCAGCCCGTGCGGGCCCATGCCCTCTTGCGCCGACTCTTTCAGGTCGAGGTCGATCGGGGCGCCGTCCTCCTGGATCCCGAACCGGATCCGCAGCCGGTCGCGGTTCGGCCGCGGCACCCAGGTGTCCTCCGGCGAAAGGTCGTACGGATCGCCCAGTCCCAGCAGTTCGGCGAGGCCGAGTTCGGAACTCAGCGGCGCGTCGCGGATCCCGGAGCTGAGCCGCAGCGGCGCGAGCTGCCTCGCGAGTCCTTCGGCCGCGGCGCTGTCCAGGAAATCCGCGTCGCCGAGCTGTGCGTCGCCGTCCGCGGTCCGGCTGGAAAGCGCGCCGTCGGCCCCGACCGACAGCAGCACAGCGGTCCGGGCGGGAACTCGCGGCGGCGGAGTCGTCAGGTCGAACACCGTGACGCCTTCCACGCCGCCGCCGGTCATCAGGTGGTCCGACCCGGCGACCTCGCCGCCGTCCAGCACTACGACCAGGTACGGCCCGGGCACGCTGACCTGCTGGTCGGGATCGAACCGCGGCCGGGAGCCGAGTTCCTCCTCCAGCATCGACTCCAGCGCCGACACCGCCGGGACGACCAGCCGCAGCGGGCCGAGCGCGTCGGAACGGGACGGATGCAGCGCGTGCGGAAGCCATTTCAGCCATTCCCAGTCGGCGCGGCGGTCCTCGCTCACGCACACCGCGACGCGGAGATCGTCAGGCGACTGCAGCGCGGCGAGCTGGGCCAGCACGGCCCGCAGCATGCCGAGCGCCGCGGCGCGGTCCCCGCGCACGTGGATCCGGCTGAACCCGTTGACGGCGATCGCCAGCGGCAGCCCGCCGACCGTGCGATGGGCGGCGAGGAACCGGCGCAGCGCCAGCGCCGACAGCGGTTCGAGCTCTTCGAGCGGCAGGGTGTCCGGTGCGACGAGCGCGAGCGCCGGGCTCTGCGGACCGCGGCCGATCCGGGCCACGGCGAAATCCTCGTCGTCCTTGCGCCGCTCCCACAGCCGGTAGCTCGCCGCGAGCGACCACAGCGCGGCCGGTTCCGGGTGGAGGTAGTCCATGGCCGTGCGCTGGCGACGCACCGCTCTGCGCAGCCGCACCCGGTGCTGCGCCAGGTGCCGCAGGTACTTCCGCCGGGCCTGGCCCATTTCCCGTTTGCTCGGACCGCCGCTCTGCAGCAGGCCGGTGAAGATCATCCCCAGCATGCCGACGCCCATCAGCCCGTACACCGCGAACCGGAGCGAGCCGCCGAGGTTGCCCGAGTACAGCAGCAGCGTCGACCCCATCATGGCGAGCATCGGCAGCACGGTGAACACCTGCGCCCACTGCCGTCCCGGCGGGGGCGGGATCGCCGGGGGCGGCTGCAGCATCAGCTCGCCGGCCGGCATCTCCGGGGCCGGTTTCCGCGCGGGCCGCTTGACCAGGACTGTCGCCATGGCCCCGATCTTGCGCGTCCGGAGGGCGTTCCGGGCGGCCGTGGCAGGAACGTGCCGCGAAGCGGGTATCGCCCGCCGGAAGAACTAGCTTCGGAAAAGCAGGAAGGCGGCCGGGAAAGGGGGCGCGTTCCCGCGATCGAGAACGGAGGGAACTTGTGACAGGGTTCAATTTCATGAACGGCGATCCCACGCAGATGCGCGGGATCGCCGACAACTGGCGTAGCCTCTACGAGGAAGTCGCGAACCGCAACACCAGCCTCAACGCCGGGAACACCGGGCTGGAAGGCGTCTGGAAGGGCGCGGGCGGGCGGATGTTCCAGGGGATCGAGCCGGACCGGTACGGCCAGAACCAGCGGCTGACCACCACCGGCCACGGGCTCGCCGACACCATGACGACGTCGGCGAACAAGTATTTCGAGAACGACGCGGACAACGGCCGCGCGCTCAGCGCGACCGGCGATTTCCAGATCGACACCGGGTCGTTCGGTTCCGCTTTCGGCGCCGTCTGAGCCGCCCCAGAAGCAGAAAGGAGACCGCAGTGACCGACCAGATCCTGATGTATTTCGACCAGGTCCAGAGCCAGGCGCAGGAGATCTTCAAGGCCGCGGGCCAGGACTCGACGTCGTTCGGCGACGTCTACCAGCGCGCGAAGGACGCGTTCTCGAGCGTCCTGACCGACGGCAACGGCCACGAGATGGACGCCGCGATGGGCCAGAAGTTCAAGCTGGACAACGAATACAACGACCGGGCCCAGGCGATGGGCCGCGCCACCGCCGATTCGGTGGACCGGTCGCAGCAGTGCGTGCAGAGCTGCGCCGCCACGTGGCAGGTGTGATCCGCACGCGAATCCGGAGAGCGCGCCCCGTCCGAAGACGGGGCGCGCTTTCTTGTGTCCGAAAAGGACAGTCTCATGAGGACTAGCCGAGCAGCGAAACCTGATCCGGCAATTCCGCCGCGACCGGCTCAGCAGGCAGCGCCGCGGCCCGTCCCGCGCGCCACCCTCGACGGCCGCCTCGGCGCACGACCACCACGATCAGCACCACCAGCGCCAAAGCTCCGGCGCCGCCGAAAGCCAGCCAGGTCGCGGTCGAGGCCGTGGCCCGCTCCCACTCCGCGTGCGCGACCGCGGCCTGGTCCACCGGAGCCGGGTGATACGCCGGGACGCGTGCCGGCGGCGCGAGGTTCATCCCGTCGGTGACCGCGCGGTACGGGTTGACCAGACCGGCCCCGTACGCGTCGCTGGATTGCCCGCCCCTGGCCGGGCTGGCGGTGGCTCGCAGCCGCCGGATCACCTCCGGCGCGGACAGATTCGGCCAGGCCGCACGCACCAAAGCCGCGGTTCCGGCGACGAACGGAGTGGCGAAGCTGGTCCCGTCGTCGTAAGCGTGCCCGTCCACTCGGGTCGCGGCGAGCACCTTCGCCCCCGGCGCGACGATCCCGACGTACGGCCCGATCTGCGAGCTGGACGCCCGCGCCCCGTCGATGTCCACCGCTCCGACGCCGAGCACCCCGGGATACGCCGCGGGATACGACGGGAGTTCCGCCGACGCGTTCTGCTGCGCGTTGCCCGCCGCGGCGACCACCACGACGTCGCTGGCCACCGCGTAGGCGACCGCTTCGCGGATCGCCGGGAAGTCGGCGGTCCCGGACATCGACAGGTTCAGCACGCGCGCGCCCTGCCCGACCGCGTAGACGATGCCGTTCGCGACGGTCTGCGGATTGATCCGCTGGATCTGGCCCTGGTCGGTGAGATCCTGGTCGCTGACCCGCACCGGCAGCACCGCCGCGTCCGGGGCGACGCCGCGGAAACCGACGCCGGGCAGCGCGTCCGCCGCGACGATGCTCGCCACCGCGGTGCCGTGCGAATCGCAGTCGAAGGAGCCGGGAAGGTCCTGTCCCGCCACGAAATCCCGGCCCGGCAGCACCTTTCCGGCGCGACGCAGCTGCGGGTGGTCGGCGTCCACGCCGGAATCCACCACCGCCACCGTCACGCCGCCCCCACGCGTATACCGCCACGCGGATTCCGGCGCGAGCGTCTGCTGCGCCCAGGGCTGAGCGGTGATCTCGGGGTGCGCCGGTTGCGCGTTCGCGCAGGCCCCCGCGGGCGGGGCGGCCCGCGCCGCTCCCCCGCCGAGAACGAACTGGAACGACGCCACGGCGAGCACGGCGGCGACAGAAGCCTTGCGGTGTCGGGTCACCCTCGCGATAGTGCGGCACTTCTCGCCCGTTCCCGGCTCCGTGGCCGCTACCGGTCACCGCCCGCCACAACCGCGCGCGCGGCTCCAAACTGGCTTCCGGAAGCGAGGAGGACCGGCATGGACACGCCACTGCACCTGAACATGTACGAGGAATACCGGCAACTGGCCGCCGACATCCGGGCCGCCCAGGCACAGGCGGCCGAAGTCCGCGCCGAAGCCTCTTCCGACGACGATCTCGTCACCGCGGTCGCGAGCGGTTCCGGCGAACTCGTCGAACTGCGCCTGGACTCCCGGATCTACCGGACCCCGGATTCCGCCCAGCTGGCCGCCGACATCACCGCGGTCGTGCACCGGGCCGCGGACCTCGCCCGGCAGGAGGCGTTCTCGATCCTGTCCGCGTTCCTGTCCCCCGGCGCCAGCCCGGAAACCGCGGACTTGCGCGCCGATCCGATGCTGCACGAACTCGACCGCCAGCTCGCCGGGAGGGACCGCTGATGGCCCCGGAGAAACCCGCCCCCGGCGAGCACCTCGTCGACCTCGCCAACCCCGGCGGATACGCCGGGATGTACCCCGACGCCACCGAAAAGGTCTTCCGCGCGCTGGCACAGCTGCAGCAGACCTACCACGACGCCCTCACCGGCATCCGGAACGATCTGCAGAAGGAGTACCGCGTCGGCAACGGCGCGACCGGCCAGGCGTTCATGGATTCCTATCGCGATTGGGCGAAAAACCTCGACCGGAACGCGCAGCTGGCCTCGCTCGGCCTCGCGCATCTGACCGACCAGGCCGTCGGGCAGATCGCCGACTACCGCGCCGCGGACGCGAAGAACGCCGCCGCGCTGCGTTCCTCCCAGAACGGGCAGTAGGCGAGCGATGGCCGACGGCGACGTCCAGGAACCCACCGAAGAGCTGTGGATCCGGGTCAAATCCGACTGGCTTTCCCGGCACGCCGGGTGGATCGACGCGATCTGGCCGCTGGACAGCGAATCCGACGCGCGGAGCCTGGGCGACGTCTGGGACCGCCTGCGGGACGCGCTCCTGGCGCTGCACGACCAGGCGGCCCCGCACGCCGAGAGCCTGCACGACACCTGGACCGACCTCGCGGGCGTTTCCGCGTATGTCGCTGTGCACCAGCTCTTCGACGGCACTACCGACAGCGAGGGACTGGTTCAGCTCGCCGGGCACTGTCACGAATTGGCCGAAGCCTGCCGCGACTACGCGAAGGACCTCGCGGACATCAAAGGCGAGATCGTCTCGGAAATCCTCATCAACGTCGCGCTTTTCGCCCTGTCCACATTGATCGCCGGACCGGCGGGCGAGGCGGCTTTCGTGGCGAGGCTCACCGCCCAGATCGTGGCCAGGGTCGCCGCGTTCGCCGAGAAGATCGCCGCGTACAGCCGGGCGGCGAGGCTGGGCGTGGGGGCGGTCAAGTTCGCCGGGGAGGCGGCGCTGAACGCCGGGCGCGGGGCCGTCGGCAGCGGGGTGGGCAACGTGCTGGGCCAGGAGTTGAGCTCGCTGCGCGGGTACGGCGACTTCGACAAGGACAAGTACGACCACGCGTGGAAGGCGGGCCTGATCGGCGGGGCGCTGGGGCACGCGGCGAACCGCACGCTGGGGAAGGCCGTCACCGACATCTCGGCCAAAGGCCTGGGAAAAATCCCGAAGATGACGGAGGACGCCGCCAAGCAGCTCGGTTCGGTCGCCGGCGCGAGCGCGGCCGGAGCCGTCACCGGAGCGGGCACGAACTACCTTGTCGGGCGCCCATGGGACCAGGGCGCGATCGCCGGCGCCGCGCGGGGCGGAATGCACGCGCTCGGGGCGGCCGGCATGAAGAACACCTACGAGCGGGTGACCGGGAACCAGCACCCGACCATCCGCGACCTGATCCGGTCCCACATGCCGACGCCACCCGACGGCGGTCCCCCGAACACCCCGATGCCGCCGCCCGGCAACGGCTCCCCCGCGCCGCACTCCCAGTCCGCCGGCGAAGCACACGGTTCCGCCGAACAGTCCGGAACGGCCCAGCACACCGAGGCGCACAGCTCCGCCGAACAGCAAGCCGCGGCCCAGCGCGCCGAAGTGCCCCTCGCCGGACGGGCCACCGGTACAACCGACATTCATCCCGGCGCGGGCCTGGCCCCGAGAGTCGACGCGGGCGGATCGGTTGCGGACGTTACGAACCTTGTCCGGCCGTCGTCGCCGTCGTCGGCACCGCCGCAGTTGTCGCCGTCGACACGATCCTCGCCCCTCGCGCCGCACTCGCCCGCGAGCCCGGCGCGGTCCGACGCACCTGCCTCGGCACCGGCAAAGGAGGCTGGGGCGGGCGGTGGGACCAAGGAAGCCCCTCCGGCGAAGGACAGCGCGCCCGCGCCGGAGAAGACTGCTCCGCCGCGCGCGGACGAGGCTGTTTCCGAGGCCGCGGAGAACTCGTCCGGTGAGACGACGACGGCCGCCGCGGAGTCGAAGGCGGGAGAGGTAGTCGACCTGAACGCGCGGCGGAATGCCGACGCCGCCGCGGGAGCGAAGGCGGTCGAGGCCGCCGGGGCGAAGAAAGCTCCGGAGAATCCTCCTCCGGATGAGCCGCCGGGGACGGTTCAGCGGCCGCACGAGCCAACCGGTCCGGTGCGGGATTCAGGGGGGTCCGGCGCGGCTCGCCGGGCAGCCGAGCCGGTGGAAGCGGCCACGCCCGCTCAGAGTCGGAAGGACGGGCCGGGTACGGCTGGCTCGGCGGGCGAGGGTGCCGGGACGACGCGCACTGCTGCCGCGGCACGCCACGGTGAGCCCACGCCGCTCCGGACCGCGCGGACGGCTGGCGACGGTGCCCAACCGACGAAAACCACGGCGGCCCACGGCGAGCCTGTGCCGCAGCGAACGGCAGGATCGCCGGAAAGCGGTGCCCGGCCGACGAAAACCACTGCGACTCCTAGCGAGCCCACGCCACTCCGGACCACCCGGTCCGCAGACAGCAGTCCCCAGCCCACGAAAACGGCAGGATCACCCGACAGCGGTGCCCGGGCAACAAAAACCGCCGCCGCCACCCACAACGAACCCACGCCGCTCCGCACCACCCGGTCGGCAGAAAACAATGCCCAGCCGACAAAAACCACCGCGATCCACAGCGAGCCCACGCCGCAGCGAGCCGAGGCCGCGGGCCGTGACGAGGCCGCACCGGCGGAGCTCAAGGACTTCCGGCCGAAGGAGACGTTCGCCGGGCGGGCCAAGAGACTCCTGCTGTCCGAGCCCGAAGCGAAACTCGCGGAACTGTCCGAGCGCGCCGCCTACGCGCGCGACCGCGGCATCGGCTGGCTCGGCGACCAGCTGCTCGGCTCGCTCGGCGGCCACCCCGCCGGGCCGCGGCCGGGCGATCGGTGGTTCGACGTCGAGACCCGGCGGAACGAAGCCGGACTCGCCGAAGTCCTCGGGCGGTTGCGCGAACTCGGGTACTCGCTGCCGGACTTGGCGGAGCTGGGCGTCGCGTCCCGGCATCTCGCGCTGGCCGACCGGATGGTGCACCGGGAACTCACCGAAGCGGAACTCAAACAGGCCCTCGTGGCGCGGAGCAACCTGTCCTCCGCCGAAGGACGTCCCGCCCGCACGGCGTTCGAGGAAGTGTTCTCGAGGACCGGCGATCTCCTGGCCGAGGCCAAGGGGCTGGAAGCCAAAGCCCACGAAGCAATAGCCCACGAAGCGACAGCGAAGGCCGAGACCCCCGAGCCGCCGCCGGAGCCGGTTGCCTTCACGTTGCTGCCCGGCGAGGGGCTCTCGGGCGGAGAGGCGGGCGCTAGGGCGGTGTTGCGCCTGGTTCCCGTCATCGCCGGGGAGAGCGAAGCTTTGGCGGTCGGGAACCGGCCTGCCCATGCTGAGCCGGAGGCCGCCGGAGCGCGCTTGCCGGGCGGTGAGGGCACGATTTCTCCGGAGCGCGTCCGCGCCCTCCCCGACCTGTGGGACAACTACCGCGCGCAGGCTCGTTCCGGCGGGCTGTCCGCGCACCTGCAACTTTTGCACGACGCCCAGACCGGGAACCTGGACGCCGCCAAGAACCGTGACTTCCGGCTGGCGTTGCGCGACTGGCTGGCCGAGGTGCCGACCCCGGAGGAAAGCGGGCCGCGCCAGCAGTTCCGCGCCGCCTTCGACGAGCTGAGCACGACCCCGGAGCACCCGCGCACCGAGCCGCGGGAACCAGTCCGGACCGAGCCGACGCTCCCCCGCACGCGGCTCGGACTGCCGGTGAGTTTCGCCGAAAGCCTGCTCGGCCCGGTCGTCGGCCCGGCACCCACAGTCGTCGCGGATCCGGTGCGGCCGCAGATCGGGTTCCCCGCGCGGCCGCCGATCCGGACCGAACCAGCCCCGGGTCCCGGCGATCTTCGCCCGAATCGGGTGGGCGACCCGGTACCGGTTCGCGTCGGGGATCCGCGACCCGAACCGGGACCCAGCGACCCGCGTCCCGCGTCACCGGCACCGAGCAGCCCGTTCCGCGAGGGCGACGTCACCGTCCCGTACCTGCCGCCGGACTTCCCCGGCCGCAGCGACCAGCCCGGATCCGTCCCGGATGTGCGTTACCCGCTGCCCGACGCACCAGAAGTGCCGCCCGTCGTTCCCTCCGCTTTCCCTTACCCCGCCGACAAAACCAAGGCGCGGCCGGTCCGCGAGCACACCGAGGTCGTGCCGCTGCGGCACGGCTACCCGGGCGAGGCGAAGCCGTTGCCGCCGGTTCCGGACGAAGACGCCGACGAGCGCTTCGACCTGCCGCGCGAGATCCGCGAGCAGCTCACCGAACAAGAACTGGCCGATCTGTGGGCGATGGTCCGCGCCACCGGCGCCCGCCCGGGCGACATCCTCCGCTGGATCGTCGACAAGGTGCTCTACGACCGGGTGCGCAAGGCGGGCCGCGGGCTGCCGCATCAGGACGCGAGTCTCGCGGACAAGCTCCGGTTTCTCGCCACGGAACGGGAAGCGGACCGGCTCCTCGTCGGCGACCGGCTCGCCGAACTCGCCGGAAGGCCGCGGGCGCGCGTCCAGGTCGCCGAAGAAGAGGAAACCACCGGCGACGGCGCAGCGGGCATCTACCTGCGGTACGGCGCCCTCACGACGTTGTCGTTCGCCTACGCCGAGTACACCAAGCGCCGCGAACTGCTGGACCGCATCGAGGCGCTGCTCAAGCTAGGGAAGTCCGCGGCGGCTGACACCCCGGAGCTCGCCGGACACGCCTACGAACTGGCCTTGAAACTGCTTCAGGAATACCTCGACCTGGTCAGCCCGGACCTGGGTTTCCTCCACTCGCTGAACCTGTCCGACGACGCGGAGTGGGCAGCGCTCGGCTTCGGCGGCGCCACGGATTTCCAGCCTCGCGGACAGGTCTACGACCACGGCGAAACCATCGGGCTGGCCGAGTTCTCCTTCGCGCACGCCGACAGCGGACGGCGGAACGTCGTCGTGGCCCGGCTGCGCGGTCTCGGCTCCGCCGACCGGGAACGGCTCATCAAGAACGCGCGGCGGTATCTGCAGAGCCAGCGCCCCGGGGAGAACAAGCCGTACGTCGTCCTCAGCGGGAACTGGCGCAACGCCAGCGAGGCAGATCTCGCCGATCTCACCGGCAACTTGCGGAACATGGGCTTCGCCGCCGTCCTGTACAGCGACCGCACCCGGCCCGCCGAAGACTCTCGGACCACCGCGGTGCACCTCGACGACACAGTGCGCGCCGAATCGGCCGCCGCACCGGCGCGTGCGGAGAAACCCTGGCTGGGCAAGGTATTCGCGGAGCTGTGGGAAGCCGCCGGGCCGGGCGGACAGCTTGGTTTGCAGCAGATCGCGCAGCTGCCCGCGAGCGACGCCGTGGCCGCCCTGGACCTGCTGCTCCGGCACGAGAACGCGCCCGTCGCGAGGAACACGCATTTCGCCGCGCTGGGCCGGGAACTGGCGCGGTTGCCGGAAGACCAGCTTCAAGCACTGCGGAACAAACTGCGCTGGCTCGGCGAATGGATCGACGGACGGCCGCCCTGGAAACAGGCTTTCGAAGACGCCCAAGGACTGTGGACCGCCTCCGGGCTGCTCGCCGCGGTGAACGCCGGAATGTCCATTGCGGACATCAGGACCTTCGCCCCGGATTTCGCGCCGCTGCACGCGAGCCCCGACGAGGAGGTCACGGCCGCGGCGGTGCTCACCGAACTAGCCCTCCACGAAACCGGTTTGGGCGACCTGTGGCAGCCCGGCGTCTTCGACGCGCCGCTCCGGCCGGACGGCGACACGGCCTTCCCCGCGTTCCCGGTGCGGGACGCGACTTCGACCGGACCGGACTATCACGTGGTCGTCGCGCGAGCAGCGAGCCTCGATGACCGCGAGACAGTGCTGGCCCGGTTGCGCCGGAATCTGGCCGCGAACGGCGCGCACAGCCAGTTCGTCGTGCTCACCGGCGAGATGACGGCCGCGGACCCCGACTCGCTGAGCGCGTTGTCCCAGCAGTTGCTCGCCGAGGGCTTCGACGCGGTCGCGGTGCACCGCCCCGGCGCGCCGTTCGAAGTCCTTGCCGCGCGGACTAACCTCCTCACCAGCCTGACCGCGCACGCCGTCGGCCCGCTCCGGCCGACGATCGCCCCGGGGCTCGCCGAATGGCTGTCCGGCAAGGCGGCGGCCAAGCACCAGGAGCACGTCGACCTCGCCGAGCAGGCACGGCGCGCGACGGAAGAGACCGAACCGAACGTCCCTGTCGCGCCCCAGCCGCCCTCGAACGGCACCGCCCAGTCCCCCGCCCCGCCTCAGCTATCCGCAAACGCCGCCGCCCAGACCCCGGCCGCGCTCCAACCACCCGCGAACGCCGCCGCCCAATCCCCCGCCGCACCCCAGCCGCGGTCGAACGCCCCCCAGCCCAGCGCGGAGGAAGCGGCTGCACCGCCGCTCACCGCCGCCATCCAGATCCACACCCCGCTGAGCACGATCGCCGCGGCGCGCCAGCGTCCGACCGCCGACGAAATCGCCCGGCGCATGCTGCCCGCCGCGGCAGTCGCGGCCGGGGCGCGCGTGGTCGAAAACGGCCCGTTCCCCCCGCCGTCGGACGACACCGTGTTCCTCGACCAGTCCGGGACCGTGTTCGCCTTCCAAGTCATCTCCGCCCCGAACCTCGGGTACTCCCCGCGCAACCCGATCACCTTCCAGGTCTTCCGGGAGCCCGGGGCCGGGCATCCGCTGCCGCTGGTCGTCCTCCGGCTGCCCGACTGGCTGCCGGAGGACCTCGCCGTTCTCCCGATGGCCCACGCGATGGCAGCAGGTGCGGCACAGATCGCGGCGCACCGGCGCGGCGAGCCGGATTCCCCGCCGGAGCACCAGTTCTGGCACGACCGGTTCCCCGGCCCCGCCCCCGCGCCCACGCCGGCCGACCTCGGTTACCTCGCTCAGGTCGCCGCGCTCGGCGCGGAACTCGACCGGGACGGGACGGGGTGGCGCGACCGGCGACGGATGCGCGCCCACCTGGCGCGGCTGCTGTCCTACCTCGGCATGGCCAGCGACGACCCGTACTCCGGCGTGCGACTGTCCGCGCTGGCCGCACACCGCACGGAAGGCGTCGACCGGGCGCTGGCGGTGGTCGACCGATACCGTCCGGCCAAGGCGGTCGAGGGCTACCGCGTCACCCAATGGCCGGTCGCGGACCCCGCCGTCGAAATCGGCCACCGCCTTCCCGCGGACGCCAAAGCGCGCCGTTTCGACCATGCCCCGGCAGTCGAAGCGGCGGTCCGCGAGCAGATCGGAAAGGCCGCCGAACGGACCGGAGTCCTGGTGGTGCCCGCCGGACCGGACCTCCACTACGACGTGTTCCACAATGGACGGCACCTCTTCACCGCGGCGTTCCACGTGCTGCCGCGCACCACGCTCGAATCGACCGGGGTGTCCGTGCACCCGGGCGCCCGGCAACTGTCCGGCTACCTCCCGGCCCGGCTCCGGCCGAAGGACGTCGAAGAGATCGCCGCCGCGGCACTCGCTTTCGGCACGCGCTACTTCCGCACCGCGACCTGCGAGCCGGGAACGCTGCGCCCGGACACCGACAAGGACCGGCTGCCGGAAAGCCCCGCGGACCGCGCGCTGGAAGCCCGGCTCGAAGTGCTGGGCGACCGGATCGCCGCGGCTCCGCGCTGGCGTTCGCGGCGCCGGGACCAGCTGATCGCCCAGCTGCGTACCCTGCTCGAAAACGCGGGGCTGGAAAAGCAACTGCCGGACTACTCCTACCGTGTCGAGGCGCTCGGCGCCAAGGCGCGTGCCGTCGTGGACACCTTCGCCGTGGAGCGGAAAGACACCGCTTACCCGACCACGGCGTTCACCATCGCGACCACCGTCGTGTTCGAGCAGCCCGCCACCGCGGCGATGACTGTCGCGCTTTCGATTTCCGGCTTCGCGAGCGGGCACCCCGGAAACGGCATCGGCTATTTCGTGTTCGGCGCGACGTCCGCGGTGCTGGGCGCGGCGATGACCCGGCGCTACGACATCGCCAGCGACAAACAGGCCGCGTTGAAGAAGAAGTACGACGAGATCCGCGCGAACGCCGACCACGGCCGGGATCAGCAAGAACTGGTCAGCAGCTGGCACGAAGTCAGTTTCGGCTCCGAACTGCCGAACACCGCCGTGCCGGCCCCGGCACAGCTCGAAAGCGACGCCCCGGACATCGCCCTGCCGCTGCGCACCCGGATCGTCCGGTTCAGCACCCCGCCGGTGGTCGCGCTGGGAGCCGCCGCCGCGGTCGGGTTCCCGCTGGACATCGCGACCGGCTCGTTCTTCGCGCTCGTCACGATGGGGCTGGGCACAGCGGTGTTCCGGCCGCTCGCGGAGGGCTACAGCCGACGGCGGCGCAAGGGCGCCGAGCTGGCGGCGCACGACGCGATCCGGCGCCTGCTGCACGAGTACGATCTCGAAGACGCCAAAGAGCTGTACCGGCAGCTGACTCACGCCCGCGCCGCGATCGCAGAGCTGCTGGCCGAAGGCGTCGTCCCCGACGCCGCGCTCGCCGAGCTGACCCCGGGGCCTGCCCGGCGCGCGGAGGTGGCTTTCGCCGAGCACGTCACCGGACTGAACCTGATGGACGCCGTCGCGAGCTTCCTGCCCTATCTGCCCGACCTGTACAAGATCACCCATCCGAGCATCCAGCCGCTCAAGGCCCTTCTCGACCACTTCACTCCGCAGCAGGTCCTGGCCGCCGTGGACCTCGCCAAACTGGGGGTCGGCGGTTGGATCTCCGCCTTGGCGGACAACCACCTCGCGGCGGGCGAGGTGCGCAACAAGCTCACCCGGATCGCGATGCGCATGCGCGCCGAACGCGAAATCCAGCTGCCGGCGCGAATCCGCGACCGGGACCTGCTGCTGCGGGCGCTGGTGGGCGACGCGCTCGCCGCGGTGGGATCCGCGAACGCGCGGCCGGGCCTCGACCCGGCGCGCGCTTCCGAACTGGAGCGGGCGCTCGCCAGGATCCGCTCGAAGCCCCCGCTGCTGCCGACGCCGGTGGCCCGCAAGGCGGCGGTTTCCCGGCTGCGGCACGCCGCCGTCATCACGGCGAAATCGGCGGCCGCGGGCGGGTTCACGGCCGGCTTGAGCGTGCTCGCCGGGGCGCCCGTGTGGGGCGGCGTGGCGGCCGCCGTCGCCGGGCTGCTCGCGATCGTCGGCAAGCCGTACTACCGGAACCGCGAAATCCTGACCGACGACCGGGCGGGCACTCCGGTCGAGCAGCAGAGCGATCGCGACGCGGTGGCCAACGGCCACGTGATCCGGCTCCTGTTCGAGATCGCCGGGAGACAGCAAGGCGAACAGCCGGTGCTTCCCGCGGTGACGCCGCTTTCCGAATTCGAGCCGCTGACCTTCACCGAGGAAAGCCTGCGCTCCGGGAAGTGGTCGGCGGAACTGCGGGAGAAGCTGGACGCCCTCGACCGCGCGGTCGAGAACGAACTGGGGCACTGGGGTTTCCGCCCGACTCTGGAGCGCCGCCAAACCTTGCTGCGCGACGAACTGCCCCGCCTGTCCGCCCGAGCGAAGGCGCAGCTGACCGCGTACGAAGGCAGCGAGCACGGCTTCCTCGCCAACCACCTGGACGCCACGCTGCGGGAGTATCTGCGCACCGGAGAGGGAAATTTCGCCGCGCACGTGGCAGAGGTGGTGCGGCAGCACGAAACCGCGGACGCGGCCCTGCTCCGCGGCCTGATTTCCGTGGTGCGGCAGTACGAAGGCACGGGAACCCTCGCCGCACGGCTCGGAGATCTGGTGCGGGAGCACGCCCGCAGCCGCCAGCTCGCCGACCGGATGGCAGGGCTGCTGGATTCGCGGCCCCGGGACGAGGAAATCGCCGCGTACGTGAAGCTCCTGGCGCACTGGCACGAGAACGACGGCGACGGCCAGCTCGCCCGCCAGGTGCGCGAATTGCTGCGGCAACCGACCGAGCGGCTCCCCGGCGAGCTGCGCCGGCTGCTGCTCCCGTTCGAGCACGAACGCACGCGAGCCGCCCGGTTCGCGGTGGCCACGATCCGCGAGCTCAACGGACTCCTCGACGAGTACCAGGCCGCGAGCGACCCGATGCGGTTCGCCCGCCTCGAACCGCCGGCCGCCGAGCTGCCCGAACCGGAGTACCGGAGCCCCGGCCAGGTGCTCGCGGGCGACCTCGACGGCCGCCCGGCCCCCGCCCGGACCGTGCTCGGACTGCGCTTCCTCGCCGACGTCCTGCCCGAAGGCTGGGCGAAGCGGGCGTGGACCTGGAGCTCCGGGCAGCTCGGCGAGGCCAGGAAGGCCGTGGAACTGGAGCTCTGGTTCAGGAAGAAGAACGGGAAGTACACGCTGCCCGCCGTCACCGCCGACACCGCGCCCGCCTCCGTGCTCACCCCGTTGCTGCGCGAAGAAGTGCCGCTGCTGCGGGAAGTCAACCCGCACTACCGGTCCGTCCGCCTCGACCGCTACCGGTACCGGTCCAACTGCGTGTCCGCCACGAGCGCCTTCTTCCACCGGATGGCGGGCTGGGACACCACCGCCGTGCCCGCCGGGGCGGAGCCGGAGACGCTGGCCGCGCTCTGGGAGCGGCTCGGCGGGACGTGGGAGGCCTACGGCAGCGAGTACGACCGGCTCATCGCCGCGCTCACCGGCCGCAAGGGGTTCGTGGGCGCGGTCGCGGTCCGCTCGCTCAACGACGACGGCACGATCGCGCGGCACGTGAGCGCGGTGGTCGTCAGCGAACGCACCAGCGGGCCGGTCTTCGAACGCATCGGCGTGCCGATCTTCGTCGACCCGATGACCGGGTACGCCACGAAGCTGCCGCTCCGCGCGCTGGAGATCCATCTGCTCCCGGTCGACCTCGACGCGCTGCGGTCGACGGAACCGGTCGTCCTGCCGCCCGCCGGGCTCCATCCGGTCCGGCCGGCCGAGCGCACCGAGGGCTATTACGGGAAACGGCTGCGC
Organism: Amycolatopsis sp. NPDC054798; assembly: GCF_053611505.1. Classification (NCBI taxonomy): domain Bacteria; kingdom Bacillati; phylum Actinomycetota; class Actinomycetes; order Pseudonocardiales; family Pseudonocardiaceae; genus Amycolatopsis; species Amycolatopsis sp. NPDC054798. The sequence continues at coordinate 151,398 of NZ_JBSHAM010000003.1, forward strand.
GCGGTCTACGACGTGCTGCGGCAGTCGCCCCAGTTCGCAGGGAAGAACCTTCCGCCGCTGCCCGCCGAACAGCAGAGCCCGCCGGTCCACGTCCTCACGCATCCGGTGTTCCACCTGTGGCGGCGATCGCCGTACGCGCGGGCGACCCGGACGCACGCCCTCCCCGCGATCGAGGCCGGGACCGTGTCGAAGTCGCAGGCGGCCCGTTTCGTGCGGGAGGCGCAGCCCGGCTACGACCGGCCGGACCCGAACGCCTACGGTGTCGCGTGGAATCCCGACGGGACCGTGAACCAGAGCTACCTCGCGTACTGGTTCGGCGGATTCTGGTTCCACAGCCACGATTCCTACGACAGCGTGATCATCGCGATGGCGGAACGGCCGCTCGGAGCCAGGGCGCTGCTGCAGATCGTGACGACGGACCGGGACGACAACGAATACCACCAGCTGTGCTGGGTCGCGCACGGTCCCTACGGCATCGCGTTCTTCGACCGGCTGGAAGGGACGCTGCTGCGCCTGCCCGAATATCCGGCCCGCCTGGCCCTGCTTCCGTTCACCGACGCCTTCCTGCCCTGGCCCGACGCGCCGCCGGAGTACCAGCCCGCGGCGGGCAAGCTGTACGTGCCGGACCCACCGGCTCCGGCCCCTGTCCCGGGCGTCGACCTGCGCCGCCCGTACGGCGAACCGCAGGCGACCCGCGCGCCCGCGCCTGGTCCGATGTGGACACCGGGGCACCGGGACCTCGCCCGGGATCCGCTGTCGTCCGGGGTGGACGAGGGACGCGGGGTCAAGTTCTCGACGCCCGGCCCGCGCCGCCCGCTCCGGCCGCCGACGCGCCAGTCACCGCATCCGGCCGGGCCGTCGCCGGACCCGGCGAAACCGGCGCGTTACGGTCCCTACCACCGGCTGGAAAGCCGCACCCAATCCGCGGAAACGGCGAAGCTGATCGAGGAGTCGAGCCAGGTCTGGGGCAAAACGCCCCGGCACGGCGCCAATCCGGCGGTGCAGGCGTGGAACGGGCCGCTGCCGCCCGGCAAGCGCGGGGTCGAGTTCTACACCGACGTCAAGCCGCACTTCTACCGCAGCAAGCAGGGTCTGCGGGAATGGCGTGCGGAGCAAGGGATCCCGACGGACGGCGAATTCGCGAAGCTGGATGTCGTGGTCACCGGGAACACCCAGGTCGAGGCGCCCCCGGAACCGGCGGAGAACGTCATCCTGGCCGAGGCGGTGGCGGAGGTCGAAGCCCGCGGCCCGGAGGCGGTCCTGCGCGAGGACGCGCTCGCGCCGCCGCCCCGGCCGCTCGAACCGACTCCCGCCCAAGCCCAGACGCTCGAGTCGATCCGGGAAAACGCCAGCGATGCCCCGCCCGTGGGCCCGCCCGGCGAGGTCGCCGGACTCGTCGCATGGCTGGCCCGGGAAACCACTGGCGCCACCGGACCCGGCTCGGTCCGGTTCGACCGGGTCTCCTGGATCTACCAGGCTCTGGAGGTGCTGCGGCGGGACGGCCCTGCCCGGATCACCGGCGTCGAGGACGGATTCGCCGCGCCCGACCCCACCGGACACCGCGAGATCCGGGTGTCTCTCCGCCTGCCCGACGGCCGCCCGGCCGAACTCCGGCTCGGGCTGACCGCGATCGACGAGGTCGCCGGGACCGCGCGGGCACTGGGCAATTTCGCCCGTGCCGTCGAGGAAACCACGCCGAGCAGCCCGCGCGACGAAGCAGTCGCGGCGATCCTGCGCCGACGGCAGCGCGAACTCTTCGAACAAGCCCTGCGCCGCGGTCTGCCCGCACCGGCACCCGCGGAACCGGAGTCCTTTGCAGACCCGGACGAAGCATTGCTGGCCGCCGCCGAGATCGTGAGCCACGTCGAGTTCGGCGACCGCCTCGCCAGCGCCAATGAAACCCATTGGCTGACCTACGCCGACGGTTCGCAAGCCATCTACAAGCCCGCCGAGGGTGAATCCCGCACGCTGGCCGTGCCGATTCCCGTTGGCGGGCAAGGGTTTCGGGAGAACGCGATGTACCGGCTGGCCCGAGCTGCCGGTTCGGACGTCGTGCCGGTCACCGCGTACATCGACGGCCCGCGCGGCCGCGGTTCCGCGCAGCGCCGGATCGACGGCCTCTCCTCCGCGCTCGACGTCTCGGCCTATCCGCGCGCGCACCAGCAGGAAATGGCATACCTGGGCTATGTCGGGGCCAGCTCCGACTGCAAGGCGCTCTCCAAGGACGGGAAGGTCGTCGCGATCGACAACGGGCAGAATTTCCCGGACTACGCTGACGATCTCATCGGGATCAACTCGCCGTTCGTGGCCGCCTGGCTGGACCGGCCGCTCGACGCCGACGTGCTGGAGCGCATCCGCGCGATCGATCCCGGGTGGCTGGTGCGGATGCTCCGAGCGAGCGGGATGAGCGAGCACGCCGCCGACGAGGCGCGCGACCGGCACGAAGAAGTCCAGCGGCTCGGCCGGATCGGCGGGCAGCAGTGGTCCGGCCGGATCTGGAACGGCCGCAACGGATTGGCGAGGGATTACCGGTGACCGACAAAGGAACGACAGTGCGAACCTCAGACGCCGAGGCCGCGGCAGCGAAGGTCGAGCAATGGCTGCGCACCGGCACCCCCGTCGACCTGACCGCCGGCGAGCACGCCGTGCGCGTCGACCGCGACCACGTGCTGCGCGTCCCCGACGGCTGGTACGTGCCCTACGACTCGGCCCGCGCGCTGGACACCGGCGACTGGCTGGCGGCTCTGGTCCCGCAGCCCGCGCTCGTGGTCCGCGAGGACGGCTCCCTGCGGCGGCCCGACCTCAGCCCGCAGGGGCGGCTGCCGAGTTCGCCGGTCCCGGCGGCCGGGGAGGCGGACTGGCGCGAGGTCCTGGAGCCGGAGTTCGAACACAGCGGCGTCGCCTACCTCGGCGTGCCGGCGGAAGCCGTCCTCGCCTGGCGCGAGTACGCCGACGGCGCGCCGACCGGCGAGATCCGGCTCAACCCCGGCTACCGGCAGGGGCCGGAACGGCTCGGGTACCCGCCCGCGGACACGCCGCTGGAATACCTGCTCGGCTGCGCGGAAACCGGCCGCTACGACCGGTCCCGCTACCTCGCCGGGCTGCTGAGCGCCGAGGTGCTCGTGCCGCTCGACCCCGGCCGCGGGCTGCCGCTGGAGCAGCAGTGGGAGGACGACCGGACGATCCTGCGGGTGTACAGCTCGCGGCGCAGGCTGCCGGTCGGCACGGCGCAGTGGCTCCGCGCCGACGTGCTGTCGGTCCTCGAAGACTTCCCCGGCGCCGGTCTGCGGATCAACCCGGGATCGTTCCCGGCCGACCGGCTCACCGCCGAGGAATTGGCCCAGGCTCGCCGCGACTGGCCGAACTTGCGCCCGGCTCCGCGCGTCGTCGAGGTCTCGCCCGAGCATTCGGCGCGGGTGGCCGAGACCGCCCGGGTGGTCGGCGAGCGGTTCGGCTTGGCGCAGCCGTTGGCCGGACTGCCCGAGGCGGTGGCGAAAGCCCGGGCGGCCGGGTTCGAACTGTCCGAAGAGGAATGCGAACGGTTCGTCGTCGGCCGGGCCTGGGAGCGGCACAACGGGGCGCGTCCCAGCGATCTCGACGCGCCGCCGGGACAGGATTGGCCCGAAGACCTCGCCGCCAACGGGCTGACCGCCGGTTGCGACGCTCAAGGCCGTATTCGCCCGCACGCCACGGGTTCGGGCAAGTTCTTCCGGCAGGACGCGGACGGCGTGCGCTTCCAATGGCACCGGATCGCGGGCGCGTTCATCGGGTTCGCTCTCGGGGAATCCCTCGGGCTGGCCGTGGACCGGTCGCCCGTTTCCGAGATCGACGGCGAACCGGCGCGAATCGGTGCGCTCGGTCCGCTGACCGCGCAATTGCTGTTCCACACCGACGGCCTGTTGCGAGCGCTGCCCGGCACCCCGGATCTGCGCGAAACCGGCGCTCGTGCCCAACGTCGCTGGCAGGAACCGGAAATCGAAGACGCGGCTGACGCGGGTCGAGGCACTGCGCTCCCGGGTCCCCGTCGCCCCCGCTTCGGCGGACGACGTCAGTTTCCTCGTCCCGGGCCTGGCCGCCGCGCTGTGCGGAGGCGAACCGGACACCGGCGAACGCACCGCGGCGGAAGCGGGCCGGCTGCTCGCCGCGGGCGCCGGTGCCGACGAACCCACCGCAGACTCCGCCGCGGCGATCGCCGAACTGTTCGCCCGGCTGTTCCAGCGCGCCGACCCGGTCTGGCCCCCGCACGTGCACGTCGAGCAGATGCTGGCCGCCGGGTCGGTGTCCGGCCCGGTCGCCGGGACGCTGGCGAGCGCCGCCCGGGCGCGGGTCGAGCTGGTCCGGGCCGACCACGAGGAACTGGACGCGCTCGGCACCGGGCAGACCGCCGCGGACGCGGTCGGGCGGAGCATGACCGCGGTCTTCCGCCGGTTCTTCGACCCGCGCTGGACTTTGGCGGCGGCGATCCGGCACTCCGGCCGCAGCGCGATCACCGGCGCGCTGGCCGGTGCGGCACTCGGCGCGCGGTACGGGATGCCCGGGCTGCCCGCCGAGTGGCTGCTCCGGCTCGAACCCCGCGATCTGGTGGAAACCGTTGCGGGCGACGCGTTCTGGCACTTCTCCGCCCACCCACCGCACGCGGATCCCCGTCATGCCGCGCACTGGGAAGCCCGCTATCCGCGAGAAACCCGCTGAAGCAGTGCTCCGCTCAGTCCCCGCGGTCAGTAGGCACCAACTAGCCGCGGGGAGCTGGCCCGTCAGACGTCCGACCCGTCCCTGAGCCGCGACCGCGATCCCAGGTGTTTCCCCGCAGTCAGCTCAACACTTAGCTCAGCTCCGCGGATTTGACGGCCGAACCGGGCGCAGGGCCACCAGCAGCAGGCCGGTGTCGTCCTCGCCGGTCAGCGGATCGGCCCGTTCGGATCCACAGCGAAAATTCCGGAGTGTCCGCCGCTGAAGGGACGAGGTCGCTGCCCTGTCAGCCCGGGCAGCGCGGTCGCGAGCACAGGACTCCGGCAGCCGTTACCCGCCGACCGTCGGCCGCATCGCCGCCGCCGGGTCCAGACCGGGTCCTTCCGGCAGCCGGGCCACGAGCCCGCCGGGCAGCCGCACCGGCGCGGCCGACGGGTAGCCGAGCGTCTTCGCGATGTCCGGCCGGGACAGCGGATAGCGCCGCCCCAGGTCGGTGACCAGGGTGAGCGTGCCGGACCCGGCCTGGGCGGACGGCATCGCCTCGACCAGCACCGCCGAGCCGGGCGGCACGTAGACGCGGTCGGCCAGCGGGGTTCCCGCGGCGGACCGGCCCGCGGTGGGCAGCAGCTCGTTTTCCGGCGGCAGCTGAGGTCCGACGATCAGCCGCGGCGCGCTCGCGCCCGGTGCGTAGACCGCGCACAGCGTGGCGTCTTGATCGGACAGCCGGGCCAGCCGCGGCCGGGCGAGCGGCGCGGCGTCCGCGGTGGCCGGGAGCGGGTCCAGCTGGCGCGCGGCGGCTGCCTCGGCCGGGGCGAGCGGGAGCGCGCGGGGTTGCGCGCCGGAGTAGGCGGCGCGCGCCAGCTGAGCGTCGGCCAGCTCGATTTCGTACTGCAGCTCGGTAATCGGGCGAAGCGCGTCCGCCTCGGCCGCGTAGTACTGCTGTCCGCCGCCCGCGGTGTGCACGACCAGCAGCGAGCCGGTGACCACGTCGGTCCGGCCGGGCACGGCGACCGACGGGCGGCCCGCCTGAGCGGACGGGAGCGGTCCGATCGGCGCGCCTTCCGGAACGACGTCCAGCCAAGCCTGGCCCGCGCGCGCCCACGACGCGGCGGTCAGCGCGAGTCCGGTGCCGACCGTGCCGTAGTCGGTGATCTTGTGCCGGTAGCCGTGCCAGATCAGGTAGCGGTCCCCGGTGGACACGAGCTGCACCGGCAGCGCCTCGTCCGCCAGCCCGGTCCCGCCGCCCGGATCGGAGCCGGCGAGCAGGACCGATTCCTGGATCGCGCTCCCGGCGGTGTCGCTGGCCGGTGCCGAGCACAGCGACCACGACCCGGTCCGCAGCCGGTCCGGGCCGGGCAGCGCGTCCGGGGCGTCCGGGATGCCGATCCGCGGCCCGCGCGGCACGCCCGCCAGCGAATTCCCGGACACCTGCTCGGTCGCGGCGTGCTGCCCGAGCGCCAGCAGGGCGGACGTGTAGTTCGCGACCGGGTACAGCCTGCCGTTCTGGTAGACGTAGCGCGTGCCGGTCTCCTTCTCCACGATCACCGCGGCCTGGCCGCGCCAGGATTCGTTGCCGCCCGGCACGATCATCCCGTAGACGCCGACGCAGGCCAGCGACACGATCGCCAGCGCGAGCCCGGCGAACGCGGCGGCGCCGGAGCGGCGGAACGGCGGCTGCTCCGGATCGGTCTCCCGGGTGACCAGCGCGGAAATCGCGCGCTGGACAAGGAATTGATACGCCTGCAGCTGATCGCGTTTCGACGCCACGGCCCTCAGCCCCCCAGCCCGCGCACGGCGGCGTACAGCCCGAGCACCCAGCACGCGACCGGCACCAGCGAGCACACCAGAAGGATCTCGGAGTATTCGGCGAACCGGCCCAGATACGGGTTCGGCGCGCGGGTGCTGAACAGGAGGCCCGCCCCGGCCGCGACCGCCGCGGCCACGAGCAGGATCGCCCCGGCGGACACGAGCGGCAGCGCGGAGCCTGGTCCGGCCGCCAGCGCCGCGGCCCCGGCCATTCCGGCCGCCAGCAGCGGGATACGCTGCCGCAGCGTCGGATACAGCCGGGCCCGCACCAGGAATCCGGCCGAGACCACCGCGACCATCGTCACCGAAGCGGCGCTGCCGTCGCGCACGAGCAGCGCCTCGCAGCACACCACCACCGCGGCCGCACCGGCCAGCATGCCGGTGAGCAGGCCGTCCGCGCGGGCCACCGCGGCGTGCACCCGGTCGACCGGCGGCTGCGGATCGTCCCGGACCAGGTCCGCGGTCGACCGCGGCAGCACCGGCATCGGCACCTTGCCGAGCCGCAGCGCCAGCGGAGCGAACACAATGGACAGTGCGAGCAGTCCGGCGGCGAGCGCTGCCGCCGCCTGGTATGCCGCGAAATCGCCGCTGGCGGCGACGAAACCGCCGATCAGCGCGAAGAATCCGGCAGTGGCCGCGGCCGTGAACCACGGCTGCGCCGCGGCGACCCCGAGGTAGCCCGCCACGGCCGCCAGCGTCAGCGTCACCCCAGCGAGCATCACCTGCCCCGGCGCGAGATCGGTCAACGCGTGCGTCCCGGCCGGCAGCAATCCGCCGCCGAGGAACGCGAACGGCAACGCGACGGCGGCGAGCACCGCGCCCGCCCCGGCGTCACCGGCCGCACGGGCGAGAACGACGCCCGCCACCAGCAGAATTCCAGCGACCGCGAGCGCCCACACCGCGGGACCGGTCCACGGCGCACCGGCGCGCAGCACGGCAATCAATCCTAAGAGGACAGTCGCGCCGCCCGCGGCGAGGCCCGCCGCGCGCGTGTGCCGCGGTCCCCACGCCCGGCCGAGCCCGCTCGCGCCGGTCGCGATCGCGTCGACCACATCGTCGTACTCCGGCTCCGGCCAATCAGCCCGGGCCGGGAGCAGATGCAGCACTTCGCCGTCGCGCACCCGGTGCCCGGCGAGCGTGCGGCCGAGGTCGAACCGCGCCCCGTCGGGACGGCGCAGCTGCCAGCCGCCGCCCGCCGCGCCGTCGTCGGCCAGGCCCTCGCCCGCGCGGGCGAGCAGGCCGGGCAGCAGTTCCGCGACGCTCGCGTGCTCGGGGAGCGCCATGTCGATCCGTCGTTTCGGGGCGGCGATCGTGACTCTGATCAAGCCGGCTGTCTGCATGCGCCCACCTTCTCCCGGGAACCGCCGCCGCGGGGAGCCGAGGCAGGAACCTGCCGCGTCCCCGGGAATCTCCCTGTATGTCCACAAAGGACTTTTCTGGCACGGAAATGCCCTTGCCCCAGAACAGGTTCCGGGGCAAGGGCAGGATCGGGGTCCGCGGTCAGGCAGGGACTCCGCGAAGAGCGTTTTCGAGCCGGGCGGCGAGGTCCAGGACGGTGTCCGCGCGCAGCTGCCAGCCGGTCGAGGCGGCGCGGTGCAGGGTGCGCACCACCAGAACCGCGCCGTCCGCTCCGGGCGTGATCATCAGCAGCCGGGCTACGTCCCAGCTCTGGTGGGCGGTACCGCTCGGCAGGTTTTTCGTCTGGCCCGCGCGGGTGGTCGACAAGCGGTTGGCCGCTTCGAGCAGTTCCGCGTCGGCGTTCAACCGGTCCGCGAACGCCGGGTCGCCCTCGAACGGGGCGAGTCCCCTGCTTCCGGGCGCGCCGAGCGAAACCCGGACCGGGTTCGGCAGGCGCAGCGGCACCGCGTAGATCAGCTCGCCCAGGCCGAGCGCCCGGCGCATCGCGCTGCGGCCGGTCATGACCGCGGCGCGGAGTTCGAACGGGCGCGGCAGTTGCGCGTCGACATAGACGAAGCACTCCGTCGGCGCGGGCATGCCGCTGAAGCGTTCGCGCGGCGGCAGGAGACTGCCTGCCGGGACGCCGGTGCTGGTGCCCGGCAGGGTCGTCGCCATCGGGGCGGCGGCGAGGCCGAGTTCGTTCCGCGCGGCCGCGGCGACGTCGGCGGCGACCGTGGCGGGCTCGGCGCGACGGCCGGTCCACAAAGCGGCGGACATCGGGATTCCTTTCGGAGTTCGAGACGGCTCAGGCCGGGCGCGCGGACCTGCTCAGCTCGTCGAACCGCGCTGAGGCGGCTTGCAGTTCGGGCTGGAAGCGGCCCGGCCGCAGCTGCGCGAGTTCCTGCCAGCTGGCGACCGCCGCGCGTGCCTTGGCGAGAGCGTCTTCTCCGCGCGCGGCCAGCGCGTCGCGCTCGGCGTCGAACTGCTGTGCCTGCCGGAAGAGGGTCTGCGAGCGGTCCTCGGCCGGAGCCGGGGCGGCCGCTTCCGCACGGGCGACCCGGCGCTTGCGGACGGTCATGCTGAGCCAGCCCACGCCGAAGATGATCAGGCCGGTGATGAGCGGCTTGGCGATGATGTGCCAGATGTCCATGGCGGATTCCTGTTCCGTAACCGGCGGCGCGGGCCGCCGAAGCTGTGGTGACGGGATCGAAACTAGCCACGGCGGATGAGGTTTCGATGACACGCGCGCGAGAGAGGCAGGAACCTGCCCGGGCATTGCGCCGGACGCGCCCGCACAGGGGAGAATGGCGGCCATGAGCATCGGGGTGGGCGAGGAGCGGCTGCTCGCCGAAGGACCGGTCGCCAAGGTCTACGCGGGCCGGCTGGCGGGCGAGGACGTGGCGGTCAAGGTGTTCGACGGCGTCCTCGACCGCGACACCGCGGCCCGGTTCGACCGGGAACGCAAAGCGCTCGCCGGCGTGCGAGGCGAACGGGCGATCCTGCCGGTCGACGAGACGGGCGAACTGCCGGGCGGCCGCCTCGGCGTGCGGATGGAGCTGTGCCAGCGATCGCTGGCGCAGTTGCTCGACGGGCAGCTGCCGGTGCGCGACGTCCTCGCCGTCGGCTGGACGGTTTCGGCCGCGCTGGCCGCCGCGCATCAGGTGGGCGTCGTGCACGGCGGGGTCACGCCGCACAACGTGCTGCTGCGCCGCTCGGGCGAACTCGCTCTCGCCGATTTCGGGCTGGCCCTGCGCCGCCGGTTCCCGCGCGATCCCCTGCACGCGGTGGACTACGCCGCACCGGAAACGCTGCGGGACGACGCCCTCTCCGAAGCGAGCGACCTGTACGGCCTCGGCGCGGTGCTCTACACCGCGCTCACCGGTTCGTCGCCGTTCCCGCGCCGCACCGGGCAGCAGCGCGCCGAACGGATCCTGCAGGTCTTCCGCGACCCGGTGCCGCCGATCCGCGTGCCAGCCGCGCCGCCCGCGCTGACCGACCTGATCGGGCGGCTGCTGGCCAAGGACCCCGCGGACCGGCCCCAGGACCCGGCCGCGGTGGCGGAGACGCTGGAGCGGCTGTACCAGGCGAGCGCCGCCCCGGCGGAGGTGGAATTCGACGATTTCGCGGGGCACGGACAGGTGCCGCTGGATTACCGCGGGGCGCCGCAGGCGGCTGGGTTCGGCTGGGCGCCGCAGCAGTCCGGCGGCTGGGCTGGTGCCGCACCGGAGCCGAGCGGCCTCGGCGGTCCGCACCGACCCGGCGCACACCCGGGCGGTTCCGTTCCGCTCCCCTCTCCGCCCGCCGGTCCAGGCGGTGCGGTGCCGCAGCCGCTCGGACTCGGCACCGCACCGCACCAGCCGGACGGCGGTTTCCCTGGCGCGCCGCAGCGACCCGGCACTATTCCTGCGGCCCACCCCGGCGGCCTGAACGGCGCGCCACAGCACCAACCTGTCGGCTCAAACGCTGTTCCTCAGCACCTCGGCGATTTCCGCGCGCGCACCGACCCGAACGGCGCGGCACAGTACCCGCCCGTCGGTTCGAGCGTCGCCCCGCCGCACCCCGGCGACCTCCCCTATCCGCCCTCCAGTCCAAACGGCACGGCACCACAACCGCTCGGACTAGGCACCGCACCGCACCAGCCGGACGGCGGTTTCCCTGGCGCACCACAGCAACCCGGCACTATCCCCGCGCCCCACCCCAGCAGCCTGAACGACGCGCCACAGCACCAACCCCTCGGCTCAAGCGCGGCTCCACAGCACCCCAGCACCTTCCCCACCGCCCCCGAGCCCGCCCGCACCCCCGGCTCCGGCCGCACTCTCCTAGCCACCTTCGACGACACGAAGCAGCCCCACAGTGGCCGGAAGCTGCCAAGGATCGCGTGGTGGCCCGCGCTCGCCGCGGGGGCGGCCGCCGCAGTCGGGGCGGTGATCGTGGTGCCGATGCTGACCTCGCCGCGCGACCCGCAGCCCGCGCTGCCGCTGGCGACCGCGCCCTCGACGGGTCAGCTGCCGCCCGCGGAGCGGGCCCCGGTCCCGGACGTGCACCTGGCGCTGGCGGCCCCCGCCGACCTCGGCACCCAGATCAAACTGTCCTGGACCGCCGAGGGAAATCTGGACTTCGCGGTCGTCGTCGGCGCCGAGCGGCTCGCGCCGATGGTGCTGGTGGCCCACCGCGACCGCACGATGTCGGTCCCGGTGGACCCGGCGCGCAAGTACTGTTTCCAGATCCGCGCGACGGACGGCAGCCACGTGTACGAAACCCCGCCGGTTCCGGTCCGCGGCGCGGTCTGCACCTCCTGAACCGACCGCACTGTCCTAACTGGACCGCCGGAACAGCGGCCGGGGATCGAACGCCGCGCGCACCCGGCTCCGCCACGGACGGCCGGCCAGAGCCCGGCGCAGCTCCCGGACCTCCATCCACGCGACCCCGACCGCGCTGTCCGAGGGCGGGAACCGGGACCACAGCGCCGTGTCCATCACCCCGGACAGCCGCAGCACCGGATCGCGCACCCGCTCCCCCAGCGCGACACCCGCCGATTCCGCCAGGTCCCGGGGCGTCATTCCGGCCCGGTACGCCACCCCGTGCGCGCGCAGCCGGTCCCGCGCGTCGGCCCACGCACCGAAAATCGCTTCCTTGCCGAGCCGGCGCCGACGCCGTCTCGTCCGGACCTTCTTCGCCACTGGCACGCCAAGAAGCCCGCACAGCAGCAGCCCGGGCACCATCGCCGCAGCGATCCACCACGGCCAGGTGCCCGTGCCGGACACGGACGCCGCGGCTTCGGTCTGGCTGTCCGGCGGCGGCACCGGCGGCTGGAGCTTTTCGAGCGGCGGCAAGTGAGACTGCGCTCGCCCGGCGGCTCCGGCGAGCCCGGACGACTTGGCGGAGACGGCCGCGGACTTCGTCGGGTCCAGCGGCACCCAGCCGACGCCTGCGACCGCGACTTCCGGCCACGCCAGCGCGTCCCCGGAGTGCACGACGTGCTCCCCGGCGGTGTCCGCGCCGCGGTAGCCGACCACGAGCCGGGCGGGGATGCCGGTGATCCGGGCCAGCGCCACGTAGGCGGCGGCGAACTGCTCGCTCGTCCCGCGTTTCGAGACGGTCAGGAACTGCCGCAGCTGCGGCCAGGACGCCCCGGTCGGCAGGTCGTCGCCGACCGCGAGCTGGTAGTTCTGCTGGAGAAACCGCTGCAGCTGCAAGGCGGACTGGAAGGTCGGACGCAATCCGCCCACCGCCGTCCAGGCGAGCCGGGCGATGTCGTCGGGCACCGCGCCGACGCCGCTGAGGCCGCCCGGCGCCTTCGCGTCCACCGGTGCGGTGGCCAGGTAACGCGCGTCCGCCTCCGGCGCCGACCAGGTCATCCGGTACTCCGCCGGCCCGCCGGGAGAGGCCGACAGCACCATGCCCGCACCGGGATCCACCAGCGGCGCGGTACCGTTCACGCTGGTCAGGCCCGGCTGGCTCGGCAGCCACGGCCCGGACAGCGGCGGCACGCTCAGCTCCGCCGAGACCTCCGGCGCACCCGGCACGCCGTCGAGGCTCGTGCCCAGCCGGCGCAGCTTCGGCACGGCCGACCAGCTCGCCCCGTCGAAGCCGGTCAGCACGACCAGCCGCCACCGGTCGACCGGAGCCGTGCTGCGATAGCTGAACACGGGCCGCGCCGGATCGGCCAGCTGCCCGGCGATCTCGTCGAGCGGATTGCTGACCGGGCTTTGCGGCGGCGGCACCGGATGGCCGTCGGCGAGCCGGTACGGCTCCCGTCCCGCCGGATCGAACCCGCCGAAGGCGACCGCCCCGGCGGCGATCGCGACCACCAGCGGCAGCGCCACCCACGCGGCCGAACCGGACGGCCGCCGCAGCCGCAGCGAACCGCCGCCGGGCCGCGCGGCCCACAGCAAGAGCCCGGCGGGTGCGAGATACGCGACCGCGGCGTACAGCGCGGTGAACCCGGTCAAGGCCTGATACGCCTGCGCCAAACCTGCCACGGCCAGGCTCGGCAGCAGCGCCACCAGCGGTGTTTTCAAGCGCAGCAACAGTTCCAGCCCGAGCACGACGGCCAGCAGCACCGCCAGCGGCACGAACAGCAGCTGACCGGCGTCCGGCCGGGCAGGCCAGGTCGACTGCAGCGTCCGCAGCCAGCTCTCGGTCAGCCCCTGCTGCAATCCTTGCAGCGAGGCACCGGTCGGCAACCCGGCGATCGTGGTCGAAAACAGCGTGGTCTCAATGATTCCGAGCAGTCCGAGGACCAGGACGACCAGCGGACGCCACGCGCTCAACCTCGGCAGGCGGAAGCACAGCTCGGCGGCTCCGCAGCCCAGCACCGCGACCACGAGCACCGGCACCAGCAACGCGGGCAGCCCGAACACCGGCGCGAACAACAGCCCGGCCACCGCGGTGGAGCCGAGCAATCCGGTCACTGCCAACCGGGCGTTCACCCTTCGCCCCGGGCATTCCACTTCGCGGCCGCGTCCGCGGCGTCCGCCGCGTCGATCGCACCGGCGCGCACGCCCGGCTCGCGAACGCCAAGCCGGATCACAGTGTCCGGTCGCCAGCGCAACGCCGCGCCGAGATCCGCGTCCGGCCCGGTGACCACGACCAGCGCTCCGCCCGGTCGCGCGCCGGCCAGCCGCGCCGCGGGCAGCAGCCGCGCGTCGCCGGCGTCCTGGGCGGCAAGGCAGAGTTCGTCCAGCAGCGAACGAGCCGCCGCGATCCCGCTGTTCACCGGGGTTTCGAGCCCGGACGACGTCAGCAGCCGGCAGTGCTGGCCCGCCGTCGCCGACGCGTACAGCAGCGACGCCACGACCTCGACCGCTTCCTCGAACACTTCCGGCGGCATCGCGTCCGGCCGGGTGTCGAGCACCGCGGTGAGCCGCGACTGCGCCGGATCGGCGTAGTCGCGGACCATCAGCCGCCCGGTGCGGGCGCTGGCTTTCCAGTGCAGGAGACGGACTTCGTCGCCGATCATGTACTCGCGCACCGCCAGCAGGTCCGCGGAACCGCGCAGCGGCGGGTCGGTGATCGGGCCGTCGTGGTGGTGGCGCGGATGCCCCGCCGCGGCCGGGCGCATCGGGTTCAGCCGCGGGTACACCCACAGGCGGGCGGCCGCGCCCAGCGTCCGGTCGGCGCGCGCGAACCCGAACGGATCCGACCGGTGCAGCACCAGCGGCCCCACGTCGAGCCTGCCGCGCACACTCGTCGGAAGCTCGTAGTGGTACGTCGCCGCGGCGCCGGGCGCGAGCGCGCGGACCCGGACCTCGCGGACGTCCGCGCCGACGCAGTCCTGCGCGGCGAATCCGCCGTGCCGGCGCTCGCTTTCGTTGCGTACGGCCAAAGTCGCCAAAGCCGGCCTGCCGCGTTCGATGCGTTCGGGGTGGACCGACCGCGAGACTTCGGCGTTCGGCCGCGCCCGGGTCACGAACACCGCGGCGAGCACCGCGCCGGCCACGATCCCGCCGAGCACGCGCAGCAGCGGATAGCCGGCCAGTTCGCCGAGCCCGTATGCCAGCACGGCACCGGCCAGCGCCGCGATTCCGCGGCGGGTGAGCCGCATGGTCAGCGCCCGGGCGCGGCCGTCGGAGCGGCGGTGTCGGCGAGCAGTTCGGCGACGACGTCCTCGGCCCGCCGCTGGTTCAGTTCGGCGTCCGGGGTCAGCACGAGCCGGTGGCACAGCACCGGAAGGGCCACGTCCTTGACGTCGTCCGGGGTCACGAAATCGCGGCCGTGCGTGGCCGCGAGTCCTTGCGCGGCACGGATCAGCGCGATGCTGCCGCGCGGGCTCACGCCGTAGCGCACGGCCGGATGGCTCCGGCTCGCCGCGGCGAGCCGCACCGCGTACGACACGACCTCGGGCGCCAGGTACGCCTGCCGCACGCGCGCGATCACCTGCTGCACGTCTTCGATCCGCAGGACCGGCCGCAGCTCGTCGGCGGTGACGCCCGCGCAGTCGCCCATCACGACCATCACTTCCGCGTCGTGGCCCGGGTAGCCGACCGACAGCCGCATCAGGAACCGGTCCAGCTGCGCCTCGGGCAGGCGGTAGGTCCCCTCCATTTCGATCGGGTTCTGGGTCGCCACCACGAGGAACGGCCGCGGCAGCGGCTGGCTGACCGCGTCGACGGTGACCCGGCGCTCGGCCATCGCCTCCAGCAGCGCCGCCTGCGTCTTCGGGGTGCCGCGGTTGATCTCGTCGGCGAGCACCACGTTGGCGAAGATCCCGCCGGGGTGGAACTGGAACTGCTCGGCGTGCTGGTGGTAGACCATCACGCCGAGGATGTCGCCGGGCAGCAGGTCCGGGGTGAACTGGATGCGGTTCCACCGGCCGCCGACGCTGGCGGCGAGGCACCGCGCCAGTGTCGTCTTCCCGACGCCGGGCACGTCCTCGATCAGCAGATGGCCCTCGGCGAACAGCGCCGCGACCGCCATCCGGACGACGTCCGGATGGCCGCGCAGCACCGTCTGCACGTTGTCGGAGATGAGATCGTAGGCCGCTTTCGGGGTGAAGCTCACTGTCGCCCTTCTCAGGAAACGGTCGGAACGCCGGTCCAGCTGTCGCTGCCGGAGCCCGCGGAATTGCGGATGGTGGCCTTGATCGTGATCGCCCCGATCCAGTTCACGTTCGAGATGGTGAGCTGGGTGGAGCCGGAACAGGACTTCGCGGGCGAAGTCGCGCCCATGAACGAGGCCTGGCAAGTGGCCGCTCCGCCGTTGGGGTCCGCGTCGACCGTCACGATCAGCGCGTTCGTGCTGCGGACGCTCGTGATCTTCACCGACGGCGGGCCGGACGCGAGGGTCGCGCGAGCCGAACCGGGACTACCGGTGAACTGCCCGCCCGAGCCGTAGGAGGTGATCGCCCGGACCGTGAAGGTGATCGTGCCGCTCAAGCCCTGGTAACTGGTCGACGTCTCGGACACCGAGCGGTCGGCCTGCCCGGACGCGCTCACGACGTAGTGGTCGAGGTCGGCGCCGTGCAGGTCCGGGGTCGTCCAGCTCACCGAAACCGCGCCGTTCGACCCGACAGTCGCCTTGACCTTCGGCGCCTCGGCGGCTCCGCCCGGCACGACCGAGCGGGAACTGGCCGCCGCGCCGCGGCCCGCGGAGTTCTCCGCCGCCACGCTGAACGAATAGGACTGGCCGTTGGTCAGCCCGGTCACGGTGACCCGCGACGCCGAACCGTCCACTGTGGTCGAACCGCCGGACCAGGACACGACGTACCGGGCCACGCGGGAACCGTTGCCGGGCGCGGACGTCCACATCACCGTGGCCGAACCGGTGCCCGCGGTCGCGCGGACGTTGCGCGGCGAACCCGGCGGGGTCGGCTTCGCGACCGGCGGAGGAGGGTTGTCCCGCTGCGCGGGCGGACCCGGCGGGGCGGACGGAGCGGACGGCTGGCTGCTGGGCTGGGACGGCTGTACCGGCGGGGTGGGCTTGGGCTGCGTCTTCGCGCTGACGTCCACGTCCGCGGCCACGCCGTTGCCGCCGTCCACCACGACCATGTGCGAGCCGTCGTGGTTGTCGACGTAGATCCGGTGGTCCTGGCCGAGCGACAGCCGTGCTTCGCCGCCGCCGTCGGGCACCGTCTTGCTGCTCTTCAGCGTGCCCTTGCTGTCGTAGGTGCGCACCTCGTGCCGGGCCTGGTCGACCACGGCGACGGTGTGCGACGTCGCAACCGGGCCGGCGTAATGGCGGCCCTTTTCCAGCGGCACCGACACCGGCCGCGCGACCGGATGGTTCTGCAGCAGGCCCGCGGCGTCGATCAGGTGCAGCTGGCCGTGGTCCGGGTCGACGACGGCGAGCCGCCCGTCGACGTCGTCGCCGGCCACCTGGACGGTCGCGGGCAGCGAGAGCCCGATGTCGGCCGGGTCGCCGAGCCCGTCCGCGCCGACCGAGCGGAGCACGCTGGCCGTCGTGTCGAGCACGACGGGGCGGCCGCCGACGATCGAAAGCGACGCGTCGTGCCCCTGCGGCAGCTGCGCGGGGCAGGTCAGGAGCGTGGCGCCGCGCGGGAGGTCGCAGATCGAGCCGTTGTCGATGCGGTGCACCCAGACCGTGCCGTCGGAGGTCGTCACCGGCGCGGACAACGGGCCGCCCGCCGGAGCGGTCGCCGCCGGGTCGCCGAGCCGCGCGATCTGCCCCGCGTTGCGGTAGACCAGGTACGGGCCGCCAGTGACCTCCAGCACGTCCGGTTCCTCGGAGGAGGGCGGCGCTTTGCTGCTCTCGACGCCGAGCGTCGATTTGCTGAACTCGGTGATCCGCGTCCGGTCGACGACGTAGCCCGAACGGCCGCTCTGCGCGACGGGGCTTCCCGCCTCCGCTCCGGGGACCGCGGCCTGGGCGTCGACCTGGCCGGTCGCGCCGTCGACGTGCACCGCCGACTGCGCCGAAGTGTTGTAGACCCAGTGCCCGGCCTGCACGAACTGCAGTTCCTCGGGCAGCGAGGCGTGCCCGGTGACGGCGATGCCGACGACCGCGAGACCGGCGACGACGACCGCACCGAGCCGGAACAGGGCAGCGCGCTTCGCGCGCGGCGTTTCTGTGGTCACCGGCGGACCGTAACGGGGACGGCTACAGCCGAGATACATCCGGAACCCATGCGCGGACGCTAGCCGACGCCGTTGAAATCCTGATTAAACGAGCTGTCACCGAAACCTCAGCTTCTCCCCGCGACCCTGTCCGGGACCTGAGGAGGGCTGCCGTGACCTATCCCGGCGAGGCACACCCCGGCCGGCGCGCCAGCGCCCCGGCGCGACCGGTCGCGGAAGCGGCGCCGCTCGCCCGGCCGGTCGGCCAGCGCGCGCAACTGCCCGTGCCGGCGGACGCCCAGGCCGCTGCGCGCACTGCCGCGCTGGCCGCGTTGACCGCGGCGAGGGCGGCCGCTCCTTCCCCCGCCGCGACCCCGATCCAGCCGTGGCGCCCGGTCGTGACGCCGCCGCCCCCGGCTCCGGTGCGCCCTCCCGCGGCCAAGCACCGGCGCAAGTGGGGAGCACTGCAGATCGTCTGCGGGCAACTGGTGCTGGTGGCGGCTGTCCTGGCGATCGGCCGGCCGTGGCCGGTAGCGGCCGCGATCGGGCTCGGAGCCGCGGCGACGCTGGCCCTGGCGACCCTGCGGTACCGCGGCCGCTGGGGGTACGAGTGGCTGGTTCTGGCCTTGGGCTACGCGCTGCGCGACCGGGACCGCGAACTGGCCGACGCCGACGAAACCGGCCGCGCCCTGCTGCACGCGCTGTCGCCGGAAGGGTCCGGACACACCGGGCAACTCGGCGACGACCCCGTCTTTCTCTTCAGCCGCACGGACGGGATCTCGGCCGTCCTGCGCCCGAACTCGCTCGCTCCAGCGCCGCTTCCGGGCCCCGAAGCTCTGCTGCCACCGGCCGAACCGGGCACGGGCTTCGCCGCCCAGGTGCTGTATCACGCAGGCGTCGACCGTCAGCAACCACCTCGGATTTGGCTTGCGCTGCAAGCATTGCGCACCGTCGAGCGGTACGAGGACGACGTGGTGCGCCAAGCGCTGGCCAACGCGCTGCGGCGCGTGCAGCGTCGCCTGCGCCGGGACGGTCTGCCGACGACTCCCTTGGGAGAGCCGGAATTCCTCGGCGCGATCGCGTCGCTCGCGCACGTCACCGCGGGCCGCACCCGGGTCCGGGAGCAGTGGCGGCTCTGGCACAGCGGCACGGTGTCCCAGACGGCGTTCCGGCTGGAGGGCTGGTCCGGCCTCCCGCCCGCGACGACGCCGCGGCTGATCAGCGCTTTGCTGGGCGCGACGTCCCAGACCGCGGTGACGCTCTCGCTGACCGCCCGCCGTTCGGACGGCGTGCCCGAGGTGACGGCCGCCGTGCGCGTCGCCTCCCCGCACGCCGCGGCGGTCGAGCAGGCGGCCCGGGTGCTGGCCCGGCTCGCGGCGGAATGGGGCCTCCGCCTGAACCGGTTCGAAGGCCGTCAGCACGACGGGTTGACCGCGACCTTGCCGCTGGCGTCCGGTCGCTGAGCTCCAGTTCCGGGAGCGTCCGGGCTCAGCTGTTGAGCGAGTCCCGGAGCGCCTTGGCCTCGTTCAGTGCGGCCGTGTACTGGCCGGGATTGGCGGACGCCAACGCCTGGTACAGGTCGACGGCCTGCTGCGCCACGGGTTTCGCGTCGGCACGCCGGTTGGCCGCGACGAGGAACTTCGCCAGCCTCAGCGCGGCGGCGGCGAGCAGCGGCTGATAGCTGGGATCGGCTTGTGCCAGCGCCGCGTAGAGGTCCCGCGCTTCTTGTTCCGCTGCCGGGGCGTCAGCCACCCGGCCTGCCGCCGACAGCCGGTACGCCAAGTTGTCCAGTGCCCAGGCCAGTTCCGGCTTGTCCGCCAGCTGCCGGAACACGTCGACACCCTGCTGCGCCGCCGTGATCGCCTCGGCGTGCCGGCCCGCCGCGGACAGGAACGCGCCCAGGATCACGTCGGCCGAGCCCAGCGGTTGCCGGTACGCGGCATTCGTCTGCGCCAGCACCGCATAGATGTCCCGGCATTCCTGCTGCGGGGCCGGAGCGTCGGCGGCGCGGCCGGTTTCGGACAGCCGGTAGGCCAAGTTGTCCAGTGCCCACGCCAGTTCCGGGTTGTCGGCCAGCTGCCGGAACACGTCCACACCCTGCTGGGCGGCCGCGATCGCCTCGTCGTGGCGGCCGGCGGCGGACAGGAACGAACTCAGCACGACGTCAGCGGCTCCCGTCGGCTGCCGGTAGGCGGGATCGGTCCGCGCGAGACCGGCGTAGAGGTCCCGCGCCTCCTGCTGCGGGGCAGGCGCGTCCGCCGAACGCCCGGCCGCCGACAGCCGGTAGGCCAGGTTTTCCATTGCCCAGGCCAGTTCCGGCTTGTCCGCCAGCTGCCGGAACACGTCGACACCCTGCTGCGCCGCCGTGATCGCCTCGGCGTGCCGGCCCGCCGCGGACAAGAACGCGCCCAGCACCACATCCGCCGAACCCAACGACGATCGGTACGCCGCGTTGGTCTCCGAAAGACCGGCGTAGAGATCCCGCGCTTCCTGTTCCGGTGCCGGCGCGTCGGCCGCGCGACCGGCCGCCGAGAAGCGGCGGGCGAGATTGTCCAGTGCCCAGGCCAGTTCCGGTTTGTCGGCCAGCTGCCGGAACAGGTCCACGCCCTGCTGGGCGGCCGTGATCGCGTCGGCGTGCCGGCCGGCTGCCGACAGGAACGAACCGAGCACCACGTCGGCCTGTGCGAGCGAGGTCCGGTATCGCGGATCGGCTTGGGCGAGCGTGGCGCACAGGTCGCGGGCCCGCTGCTGGGGATCCGGCGCTTCGGCGGCACGCCCGGCGGCGGACAGCCGGTAGGCCAATGACGTGCAGGCGCCCGCGAGCGTGACCATTCCGGGGAACTCGGACGGCACCGGAACGTAGCCGCTGGTGGCCCAGAGCCTCGCCGCGGGCGGACCGCCCCGCAGCGGCCGGGCGTACAGCTTGCCGTTGCCCGGCCGCAGCACCGCCAGCTGCGCCTGGCCCGCGCCGAGGTAGTCGGCGGGCACCGGCAGGTCGCCGGTCTGCCCCCACGGCACGGTCACGGCGGGGCCGCCGGAGGACAGCTGGACCTGCCAGGTTCCGTCCGCGGGCTGCCACACCGCCTGGTCGGGCTTCCCGTCGCCGTCGTAGTCGGCGGGAACGGCGATCGCGGCGACCGGCGGGGTGGTGGCCGCGGTCTTGCCGTAATGCCAGAGATAGAAGGTCAGATGCAGCTCCCGCAGCCCGCTCAGATCCAGGGAGGCGGACCTGGCCGAGTCGGCGTCGATCGTGATCCGCCAGGTGGTCGCGGGGCTGCGGCCCCAGAACGCCTGCCGGGCCGTCGTCGAGCCGCGGTCGGGGTCCTGGTTGTCGGCGGTCGCCGCCTCGGTGCTCCGCTTGGCCGGCGCGGCCAGGTTCACCACGACGCCGTCTTTGCGCCGGTTGACCGCCTGCCCGGTGTGCTCGAGCAGCACGACGACCCTCGGCTCGCTGATGGTCGCTCCCACGAGCCCGACGTGCAGCCGTTCCACCTTCACTTCGGTGAACCCGGCCGGGAAATCGCCCAGCGTCAGCGTGAACGAGGCGGTGCCGGCGGCCTTGAGCGAGGCCAGCACCGCAGGGTCGGCGATCTTGACGTACCGGGGGTCCAGGTCGAGGTTGTTCTTGTAGGTGTCGTACGGGACGTGCATCTGCAGCAGCGCGGGCATCCCGGTCCAGTTGGACAGGTAGTCGCCCAGCATGCGGTTGACCATGCTGGTGTCGCCGCGCGCGAGCCGCTCGTAGGTGTCTTCGATTTCGTCCGGGTGCAGGTAGCCGAGGTCGAAGCTGAACGAAGAGCTGTGGTCGCTGAAGGTCCACAGGTCCAGCGCCCGGTAGGCGTAGAAGGCATAGCGGCTGAGAACGTCGACGTAGCTCTGCGTCTGCGCGATGACCGTCCGGGAGATCCCGCTGACCTGGGCGATGTCGGCGTCCCAGCCCGCGGCGAGGCCGTTCATCGTGTCCAGATCCTGTTTGTTCAGCGCGATCTTGGCGTTGACCTGCGCCACCAGCAGCCGGTTCCGGGTGCTGTCCAGTTTCGCCAGGTTGTAGTCGGCGAGCAGTTCGAGGTGGCGCAGCACCAGTTCCTTGTGCTTGGCCGCCGTTTCCGGCTTGGGCGCGGCGATGCGCAGCTGGCCGAGCAGCTTGAACGCCTCGGCGAAGTCCTTGCCTACGTCGAACAGACTGTTGATGTCGCTGACGCCGGCCTTCTTGTCGTCCTTGAGCTTCGGGTCGTCCGCCACCGACCAGTCGAAGTAGTTCACCAGGTATTCGTTGTTGAACTTGCCGGTCTGCGGGTCGAAGCTCTCAGTCGCCTTCACCTGCGTGACGATGAGGTTCGCGGCGGTCGCGTACTGGACTGCGGCCTGCAGCTCTCCCGACGGCGGGTCGGCGGCGGCCTGCGCCTCGGGAATTTCGGCAGCCAGCGCCACGACGATGCCCGCGAAGGCGGCGAAAGCCATCGCGGCCTTCGCGAAAGCAGCGATGGTGTTGATGACGTCGCCGATGGGAAACTCAAGGCTTTCCTGGGTCATCTGGTCGATCACCGCTTGGATCTGCGCCCCGTTGACTTCCAGCCTGCGCAGCGCTTCGCCCTCGCGCGCCTTCGCCTCCGCCTCTCCTGCCTGCGCCGCGGCCAGCTCGACCTTGAGCACGGTCTGCATGCCGGTGACGTGCGCGATGTCCACGCCGAGCCGTTGCACCTGGTTGCTGGTCTGCTTGATCTCCAGCAGCATGTTCACCGCGTTGTCGAGCAGGCTTTTGACGATCGGGTCGTAGCCGGTGACGACCTTTTCGTAGTCCGGGAAATCCGGCACGAGATCGACGTTGTACGGCTGCCCGATCGGGGAAAGGTTGGCGGCGATGTACTGCGACAGCCGCAGCGCTTGCTGCTGTCCTGGCTCCAGCACGAGCGCCCGGTCGAATTCGTGGCCGGCCTGGACGCGCAAATCCTTCTTCGCTTCGATCGCGGCCGCGTAACTGCGGAAAAGGTATTCGCCGACCCGCGTGCGATAGTCCGCCCACACGGGTGCTTTCCCGCCGAGCACGGTGCGCGCCAGCGTCCACCAGTCGGTCGCCGAATGCGTGAACGACTCCGGCTGGACCGCGGGTCCGGGGCTGCCGGGCTGGCCCGGTCTGCCGTCGGCGCCCTTGGAGCCGATGCCGGGAGGGCGACCGCCCTTGCCTCCGTGCCCCGCGGCGCCGGCCGGACCGGCCGCGCCTCCGCCGCCGTCCGCCGTGACCGAGGACTGCGTCACGACGTGGAGGACGATGTGCGCTCCCGGCCCGCCGACCGCGCCGGTCGAGCCATTGCCGCCCCGGCCGCCGTTCCCGGGCGAGATGATCGGACCGCCCGGTTTGTTGACCACGTGGCCGGGTCCGCCATGGCCGCCGTCTCCGCCGCTGCCTCCCGATCCGCCCTGTCCGCCGCGCGCGAGCACGTGCAGGCCCGACACGTCGGCCGCGAGCACGGTGACCGCGGATCCGGCCGCGCCCGGCTCGCCGGGGCCGCCGTCGCCGCCGGGATCGCCGTCCGCGCCGATCCCCTCGTAGGACCGCCCGGCCGGCCCGTGGGCACCGGTCGGGCCGTGGAGCCCGCTGGCGTCCAGCGCGCCGCCGTTGCCCTGGTAGCTCTCGGCGATCACCAGCAGCGGGTAGCCGTCGATCGCGAGCGCGTAGCCCGGATCGTGCACGATCCGCCGCGCGACCAGCGCCAGTGTTTTGCCCTGGTATTTCGGCAGCTTGCGGAAGTCCAGCTCCGCCTGGATCTCCTGGCGCAGCGCCGCGTTGACCTGAATGGTGTCGCGCACGTAGAGCCAGTCGACGGGAATCGAGTCGGCAGCAGGGTCGGCGTTCTGCTCCTCGAGCGGCATGACCGCCCCTTCCGGCAATCGGGATACGGGTTGGGGAGGAGTGTTTCCGGCTGCCGTCACCGCTACGTCACGGTCACGGCGTACATCACGTCGGGCTGAACGCGACCCTGCTTGTTCCTCGCGGCGTCGCTGATCGCTGCGCTTGCCGAGTTACAGGTTTTTCGGGTGCCTGTATGAGGGTGCGACCTTGGTACAGCAGCGAAACGCTCAACTGTGCCACGACCGCCACAACCCGGCATAAGTCCCCTGCGCGGCAAGGAGTTCGTCGTGGCTGCCGAGTTCGGTGAGCCGCCCGTCCTCCAGCACCGCGACACGGTCGGCGTCGTAGGCGGTGTGCAGCCGGTGCGCGATGGCGATGACGGTCCGGCCGTGCAGGACCGCGGCGAGGGCTCGTTCGATTCGCCGGGCCGCGTTCGGGTCGAGCATGGCGGTGGTTTCGTCGAGGATCACCGTGTGCGGGTCGGCCAGCAGGACGCGCGCGAGTGCGATCTGCTGCGCCTGGGCGGGATCGAGCGAATTGTCGCCGCGGGCCGGGTCGCCGAGTTCGGTGTCGAGGCCGTCCGGCAGGGTCCGCGCCCAGGTCGCGCCGACCGCCTCCAGCGCCCACGCGAGCCGGTCGTCGGGAGCGGCCGGCGCGGCCATGGCCAGGTTGTCGCGAAGGGTTCCGACGAACACGTGGTGTTCCTGCGTGACGAGCAGCGCCCGCCCCGGGGCGAGCCGGTGCACCTCGACGCCTCCGACGGTGACGCTGCCCGTCCTCGGCGTGTCCATCCCGGCCAGCAACCGGCCCAGCGTGGACTTTCCCGCGCCCGACGGGCCGACGATCGCCAGCCGTTCGCCGGGGCGCACGGTCAGGTCGAGACCGTGGAGGACGTCGGCGGTGCCGTGGTAGGCGTAGCGCAGGCCCTTGACCTGGATCTGGCCGTCGACCGGCTCGGCCGCGGCTGGTTCTTCGCCGGTCACGGCTTCGGCGACGCCTTTGATCCGGGCGAGGGACGCGCCGCTGCTTTGCAATTGTTCCAACCAGAACAGGACGTGATCGAGCGGGTCCACCAGCTGCCACAGGTACAGGCCCGCCGCGATCACCGCGCCGAGGCTGAGCAGTCCGGCCTGGTACGCGGCACCGCCTCCGACGAGGATCACCGCAACGGGGATCGAGTGGGCGAACACCGTGCCGGGGATGAACACCGTGCGCAGCTTCAACGTCCGCATCCGTGCGGCGCAGGAGGACTCGATCGCGCGTTCCGTCGCTTCGATCCGCTGCTGCCGCAAGCCGAACACCTCGACGACACGGGCGCCTTCGGCGGTGGCGGCCATGGCGTCGGCGAGCGCGGAGTTCGCTTCTCCCTCGGCGAGATATGCGGCACGAGACCGGTTGAGATACCACCGGGTCACGCCCCACATCAGCGGAATGCCCGCCAGCGCGCACAGGCCGAGCAGCGGGTGCAGCGCGAAAACGGCGCCGAGGATGAACACCGCTTGCACGACCGAGACGAACAAGTCCGGGACGGCGTCGCGCAGCGTGCCGCCGACCTGCGCGACGTCGCTGGAGCCCCGGGTGACCAGATCGCCGACCCCGGCTCGTTCCACCACGGACACCGGCAGGGCGAGAGTGTCGTCGACGAACCGCTCGCGCAGGCTGGCCAGCGACCGCTCCCCGAACCGGAACGCCGCGTACCGCGCGAACCGGGTGACCAGCAGCTGCGCCAGCGCGAAGGCGACGATCGCCACGGCCAGGAGGTCCACAGTGGACATTCCCGCGCCCGACGTCACCCGGTTGACGATCTCGCCGACGAGCCACGGGGCGGCCAGGCCGAGCGCCGCTGCCGCGCAGTTCAGGACGACGATCACGGTCACGGCACGCGGGTCGGCGCGGAGGAGCCGGAGGGCTTCGCGGCGGACGGCGCGTTTGTCGGCTACCGGCAGGGATGAGGGGCTCATGCCTCGCCTCCCGGTGCCCCAGCAGACAAATCCCAGGCCGACACGCCTGCGGCCACCCCGTTCGCGAACCCGCCTACCTGCCACGGCGTGACACGGCGATAACGCACGGCCTCGCACCGAACGGCGCGCATCTCCGCCACCGGAAAACCCTTCACCCACACCTCAGCAAGCAACGCCGCTTCCGCCGCCCCGCAATCCCGCCGGCCAGCAAGCACGGCTCGCATCCCGCTCACACCTCCCCTCCCCGAGCCACCAGCGCGCGGTAGGCAGGCTCACCCGCAAGCAAATCCGCATGCGAACCCGACCCCACCACCCGGTCCTCGGCCAGGAAAGCAACCCGGTCGGCCTTCGCCAGCATCAGCGGCGAAGTGCTCACCACCACCGTCGTCCGTCCCCGCCGGGCGGCCCGGAGGCGGTCGGCGATCAGCGACTCCGTGTGCGCGTCCACCGCCGCCGCGGGATCGACCAGCAGCAGCACGTCCGGATCCGCGAGGACGGCACGCGCCAGCCGCAGCCGTTGCCGTTGGCCGCCGGACAGGCTCCAGCCTTTGGCGTCCACAGTGGACGAAAGCCCGGCAGGCAGCGCCGCCAGCACGTCCTCCGCCGCGGCCACCCGCAGGGCCGCTAGAGCGTCGTCGTCGTGCTGAGCCGCCAGGATTGAGCGCAGCGGGCCTCCGAACAAGTATCCGTCGACATCGCTCAGCACGATCCGGCGGCGGACCTCGGCCAGGGATACCGCGCGGAGCGGGACCGAGCCCCATTGGGCGTCCGAGTCCGTGAGCCGGGCAAGGCGTTCCAGGACCGTGACGGCTTCGGCGGTCGTCGAGGTCGCGAGCACCAGGAACTCCCCCGCCCGCACCTCGAGGCCGGAACTCCAGTCGGCCATCGGCGCCTGTCCCGGCGGTCCGGGCAGCGCATCGGGACGGTCGGTCACGTCCGGGCGCAGCAAAAGGATCCGAACGACCCGCCGCGCGGCGACCAAGCCGAGGCTGATGTCCCCCGCGCCCTCGATGAAGTAGGACACCGGCACCACCAGCACCGCGACATAGCCGTAGACCGCGACCAGTTCGCCGACAGTGATCTCCCCGGCGGCGGTCATCCTGGCCGCGATCCAGGTGACCGCGCCCAGGAACAGAGCGGGAAGGCCGACGCCGAGTGCCTGGATCCAGCTGATCACCGCGCCGATCCGGTTGCCCTCCGCGCGCAGCGCCTGCGAAGCGCGGCGGTAACTACCCGCGAACCGGTCTTTTCCGCCGATCCCGCACAGCACCCGAAGTCCCCCGGCGATGTCGGCGGCCCGGGTCGTCAGCGCCGCTTCCTGCCGCCGGTATTCGGTTTCCACGCGCTGGAGCCGCCGCAGCAGCGGTCCGGTGAGCACGACCAGCAACGGCACGCCGAGCAAGACCACGAGTGCCAGCGTGGGCGACGCCGAGAACAGCAGCACCGCGACCACCGCGAAGGCCACGAGGCCGCCGAAACCGGGGCCGGTGACGGTCAAAGCCCAGCTGATCCGCATGACATCCGTCGCCGAGATGCTGACGACCTCGCCCGCCGAGACCTTCCGCGGCAGGGTCGCGCCGACCTCGACGGCCTGGTGCGTCAGGGCCCGCACGGTGCGGAAGGAAGCGTCCATCCGGACCTGGGTCATGGTGCGGTGCCGCACCGTCTCCAGCGTGGCGTTGACCGCGCCGATGCCCAGGATCGCGGCGGCCCAGCCCAGCAGCGCGGCCATGCTCCCGCCGCGCAAACCCTCGTCGACGGCGCGGGACAGGAAATACGGCGGCAGCATCAGACAGCCCATCCACGCCGCGCTGACCAGCCCGCCGGACAGCACCCGCCCCGGCTGGCACCGCACCAGCCACCACAGGTAGCGGCCCGGCCCCCTGGTGTCCGGGTCAGGCACCGGCGTCGTCCTGAACCGTCGCCAGGCCCTTCGCCACCAGAAACTCCACAATGGACGGAAGGTCTCCGGCGCGGGCGTCTCCCTCGGCGAGCCTGCGCAGGACCTTTTCCTCGTTGTCCCCCAGCGGAAACACCCGGGCGCGGCGCCGGTCGACGGCGATGGTGATCGCCAGACGGGACCGTTCGAAGCCCGCGTGCGACGCCTCGGTGTCGTCGTCGAAGTGGACCGCGCCGGAGTTGGCGACCAGGACGCGGTGCAGCACGACACCGTCGGCCAGCGACAGTTTCGCGTCGGCCGGAAGCGGGTCGGCCGGGTCGCCGCCGCCGTCGAAGAACATCCGGAACGCGTTCGGGCCGAACCGGGCGGTGTAGAGGATGTCCTCCGGCACGTCGATCAGCGCGACCTCCGGGTAGAGGCGCTGAATGCGCTCCGCCAGGCCGGTGGAGGCGCCGGTGTTCTCTTCGTAGTCGAGGTGGTACCAGCGGCGCGCCGGGTCGTCCTTCACAGTGATCCCGTACACCTCGGGCTCGTCGGCGATCGGCGCGCCCTTGAGCAGCCGGAAGGTGCCCGCGTCGGCGCGGCCGATCACGTGCCGGTGGTCGCGGACGAAGCGGTAGGTGTCCTCCGCCTCGGCCGCGGTCTCCGAGGGGAAGTCGCTGAACACGCCGGCCTCGACGGAGATCCCGGCGGTGCGGCACATCGCGAGGATGTCGGCCATCCGCTGCGGCGTCGTGCCTTTGTCCATCGCCTTGAGCACGCGTTCGTTGGCGCTCTCCAGTCCCATGTAGAGCCGCACGCACCCGGCTTCGCGCATGGTCGCGAACACCTCCGGGGTGAAGCCCTTCTCGAAGCGCGCGACCCCGTGCCAGCGGATGTCGGTCTGCCGTTCCAGCAACGCTTCCGACAGCGACCGCAGGTGCGCGGGCAGCATCACGTCCGCTTCAAAGGAGAACACGTCCTCGCCAGTCGACGCGACCACGGACGCCACGTCCTCGGCGATCAGCGTCGGCGAACGCATCCGGTAGGGCGCGATCTTGATGAAGGCGTAATTGCAGAACGCGCACCTGTTGAAGTAACAGCCGCGCGTGGGCATCATGCAGATGACCCGCTTGGGCGCGAAATAGTCCTTCAGCGGCAGCATCGTGAAGTCCGGGGCGGGCAGCCAGTCCAGGTTGAGCTGGTAGCTGGGGTCGAGCTGCTCGCGGACCGCGCCGCCGACGTAGCGGACGATATTGCGCACCGAAGCCGGATCGCGTTCTCCGGCGAGGGAATCCGCGAACTGCAGGAGAGTCTCGTCGGCCTCGCCGACGAGGAACGAGTCGAGCCAGCGTCGGAACCGGGCGTCCGCGGAGAGCACTTCCCGGCCCCAGGTGATCACCGGTCCGCCCGCCGTGACGTGCACGTCCGGGTCCTGCCTGCGGATTTCCTCGGCGAGCAGGAACGCCGGGATCAGCTGCGAGAAGTACGGCACCGAAAGGCCGATCAGCCGCGGCTTCCGCGCGAGCAGCGACGGCACGGCGACGTCGCGGAAGTAGCCCGCGAGCGGCCCGGTCTCGGTGTCGACCGCGTGCGCGACTTCCTCGTAGCTGTCGTAGGTCGCCTGCGAGTAGGAGTACTTGCCGAACCGCGAGTCCGGCTTTCCCGCGGTGATCAGGTCGCCGGCGAGATGGAAGATCCGCTTGGCGTAGAGCAGTTTCGCCGGATCGTAGAAGTCGACGGGATCCCGCAGGATGCGGCGGGACTCGGTGATGTTCGCGACGACCTCGGCGGCGCGGGCGTCCGCGGCCTCCGCGAGCGGTTCGGGCCGCAGCAGGTGGTCGAAGGCCTCCAGGTTGAGGTCGCGGAGTTCGACCTCGTCGTGTCCGCCGCGGCGCAGCACGGCGCCGAGCAGCGGCAGCGCGCCGTGCGGCAGCGAAGGATCGGCCGCGGGCGGGAAAACCAGCGTCACCGGGACGCCCATGACCGGCCTCCTCGTGTCTGGGCTCGGGCCCGGCGGGCGCGGGCCCGCCGGTCGGCCGCTTCGAGTGCGGTGTCCGCGGCCTGGCCGTCCAGGAAGGCCGCGAACGCGCGCACAGTGGGATAGCGGAACAGGTCCACGAGCCGGGCGCGGCTGCCCCATCGCCGTTCGATCCGTCCGTGGAGGACAGTCAGCGCGAAGGAGGTCCCGCCGAGGTCGAAGAAGTTGTCGGCGACTCCGGCCGGGCGGCCGCCCAGGACCTCGGCCCACAGCCCGGCCAGCTCTCGTTCGGTGCTGGACCACGTGCCTGCCTCGGGCTCCGGCCCCCGCGCGGCCGAGACGTCGCGGATTCCCTGGCTGAGCGAGGGGTCCAGCGGGGGTTTCTCGCCGGTGGTCGCCAAGGCGGCGATCCATTCGAGGTACGCCGCGAGCAGCCGGTCGATCCGGTCGGCCTCGTACAGCGCGCGGTCGTAGAGAAATTCGACGCTGAAACCGTCCTCGTGGCGCTCCACGTACACGGTCAAGTCGAAGGCGGAACCGGGTTGTCCGGCGGGCAGGGTTTCCGTGGAGACGCCGGGAAGGACGAGTTCTCCGGGCGCGAAGCCGTAGACGTTGAACAGCACCTGCACGAGCGGGCCGCGAGTGGATTCGCGGGGTACCCGCAGCTCGGCGACGATGCGCTCCAGCGGGGCGGCGGGATGGGCGAGCGCGGCCACGAACTCGGCCGCCGCGCCGCGGACGGTGTCGGCGAAGCTTCGCGTGTAGTCGGCGCGGCACCTCAGCGGGGCGATCTCGACGAAGAAGCCGACCAGGTCGTGGAACGCGACGTGGCCGCGGTCGGCGACCGGGGTGCCGAGCACGAGGTCGTCGCGGCCGGTGACGCGGTGCAGCAGCTCGGCGAACGCCGCGAACAACACCACCGAGGACGTGGTGTCCACAGTGGACGCCAGGGCTTCAACCGCGGTGGAGACGTCCTCGTCGAGGCGGCCCTGGACGAGGGCTCCCCGGTGTGCTTGCGCCAGCGGGCGGGGGTGGTCGCGAGGGAGGTCGAGCACGGTCGGCGCGTCCGCGAGATGTTCACGCCACCACGCCAGATCCTCGGCGGAGCGACGCCGGTCGCGCTCGCTTCGCCAGGCGGGGTAGTCGGCGTAGCTGACCGGCAACGGCGCCAGATCGCCGGTGCAGGCAGCGGAAAGGTCCCGGCAGAACGGCTGGAGCGACCATCCGTCGAATACCGCGTGGTGAAAGGTGATCGCGAGGACGTGGTCCTGCGGGGCCAGCCGCAGCAGCTTCGCCCGCACCAGCGGTCCGCGCGCCAGATCGAAGGGTGCAGTGGCTTCGGCGTCCAGCTCCGCTTGAAGCCGGTCGGCGGATACGTCCACGACGGGCAGCGGCAGCGCGGACGGCGGATCGGCCACCGCGCGAGGCGTGCCGCCGTCGGACGGGAATCGCCAGCGCAGCACCTCGTGCCGGGCGAGGACCGCGGTCAGGGCGGCTCGCAGGTTTTCCGTATCGAGCGGTCCGCGCAGCCGCCGGGCCATCGGCGTGTTGTACGCGGCCGATCCGGGGGCCAGCTGGTCGAGGAACCACAGCCGCCGCTGTCCCGGCGAGAGCGCGGGCGGATGTCCGGTGGTCAGCTCGATCTCGTCGGTGCGCGCCGCCGTCGCGACGCGTTCGATGAGCCTGGCGAGCGTGCGGCTCTGGTAGATGTCGCCGACCCCGACGTCCCGGCCCAGCTCGGCGCGCAGAGCCGCGGCCATCGTCATCGCGGTCAGCGAATGCCCGCCGCTGGCGAAGAAATCCTCGCCTTGGCCGAGCATCCGACGCCACAGCCGGGTCACCACCGCGGGCAACGATTCGTCCGGGGAGCCAGCGCGCTCGGGATCGGGCGGAACCAGCTCGCGTAACCGGCCGAGATCGACCTTGTGCGAGGCCAGCAGGGGCAGCTCGGCCAGGCAGAACACCCGCGCCGGGACCATCGCGGCGGGCAGCCGTCCCGCGCAGTGCTCCCGCAGCGCCGCCGGATCCGCCGTTTCCGGGACACAGAACGCGACTACCGAGCCGGAAACCGTGTCCGCGACGGCGTGCCGGACCTCCGGATGCGCGCGCAGCGCGGTCTCGATCTCGCCGAGTTCCACGCGCTGGCCGCGGATTTTGACCTGCCGGTCCAGCCTGCCGAGGAACTCCAGGTCGCCGTCGGCGGTCCGGCGCACGAGATCGCCGGTGCGGTACGCCCGGCCGCCGGTGCCGAACGGATCCGCGATGAACCGTTCCGCGGTGAGCCCGGGCCGCCCGAAGTAGCCGCGGGCCAGCCCGACGCCGCTGACGAGCAGTTCGCCCGGAACGCCCGCGGGCACCGCGCGCAGCTTCTCGTCGACCACGTGCAGACCGTGCTCCCCCAGCGCCCGGCCGATCGGGATCGGCCTCGTCCACTCGCCGCGAGCGTCGAAGGAGGACACCATGACCGTGGCCTCGGTCGGCCCGTAACTGTTGAGGAACCGGCGGCCCGGCCCGGTCCACCGCGCGACCTGCTCCGGCCCCGGCGCCTCGGAGCCCGTCCCGAGCACCGTCAGCGCGGGCAGCCCGTGCGGCTCGACCAGCGGCAGCACCGAAACCGGGAGGTTGGCGTAGGAGACTTCGTGGACGCGCAGGAACTCGTGCAGCCGGACCGGGTCGAGGCGCTCGGCCTCGGGAATGAGCGCCACCTCCGCACCGAAAGCGAGCGCGACCCCGATCTCGTGCAGGGAGAGGTCGAAACCGCACGAGGCGAACGCGAGGACGCGGGCGTCCCGGTCGAGCCCGACCCATTCGGCGGCGGCGTCCAGGTGGGCGGCGAGACCGCCGTGGCCGAGCGCGACGCCCTTCGGCTCGCCGGTGGAACCCGAGGTGTACATCAGGCAGGCGAGGTTGTCCGGAGCGACCTCCACCGGGTCCGCGGTCCCTTGAGCTTCCTGGCGGATTCGCGGAATGCTGTGGTGCGCCAGGGCTTCCTCGCCGTCGTCGTCGACGAGGACCAGCGCGGGCCGGGCGTCGGCGAGGATGGCGTCGCGCCGCTGCCTTGGGTGGGACAGCTCCAGCGGCAGGTAGACCCCGCCCGCCAGCAGGATGCCGAGGAACCCGACGATCATGTCGGGCGTGCGGCGCTGGCATAGGCCGACCGGCGTCTCGGGGCCGACGCCGCGAGCGCGCAGGGTCGCCGCGAGCCCGGAAGCAGCCGCTGCCAGCTCGCCGTAAGTCAGCCGCCGATCCCATTGGCGCACGGCGACCGCGCCGGGCCGCTGCCGGGCATGGGCCAGGACCCGCTGGGGCAGAAGGATCATCCGCCCACCTGAGGATCTCGCAGCTGGATGCGCAGCTCCGACAGGTACGTCCGGCCTTCGGCGTCGGGCAGCCAGGCGTGTTCCGGCCCGGGCAGCAATTCGGTGAGCGTCAGCGTCGTGTCCTTTCCGGCGCGGGCGGCGGCGCGCAGCGCGGCGCAGAACCCCGCCACGTAAACCGGGCTGGTGAAGTCCACGTAGAGCGGCTTGCCCTCGGTGGCGAACTTCGCGAAAACCCGTTCCGGCAGCCCGAGCCCGCGCCGCCAGCGCCGCACCGCCAGGTACCGCGAGAGGTGGCCCTCGGCCCCGGCCAGCCCGGTCTCGCCGACGGTCGTCCGCCAGCTCTCCCGGCACACCACCAGCCGGTCCACGGTGATCCGCGGCGTATGCGGCCGCGCGGTGGCCGAACGGAACGCGTCGACCGCGCGCATCGTCAGCAGTTCGGAGAACAGGTCGAGCGCCGGACGGCGGAAGCCGGGGCCGTGGACGACCAGTTCGCCGTCGCTTTCGGTCACGGCCAGGCCCGCGATCCGGACCAGCCGCGCGGGATCGGCCCCGGGGGCGGCGACGAAGCCGAGCTGCCGGTCGTCGGCGTTCTCCAGGCA
Source organism: Amycolatopsis sp. NPDC054798 (assembly GCF_053611505.1). Taxonomy (NCBI): domain Bacteria; kingdom Bacillati; phylum Actinomycetota; class Actinomycetes; order Pseudonocardiales; family Pseudonocardiaceae; genus Amycolatopsis; species Amycolatopsis sp. NPDC054798. The sequence goes on from NZ_JBSHAM010000003.1 coordinate 184,400, forward strand.
GCGGTTCACCCGCGCGGTCACCCGCGGCCAGGTCGGCGGGAACAGCGGCAGCATCCGGCCGCTGCCGATATCGCTGCGCAGGTCGGCCCGCAGCTGCTCGGGGTCGCGGTGGACGCGGACGGCGACCCCGGAGTCGAACGTCGGCCACGAGACGTGCAGCTCGCCGAGCACGGCGAAGAAGTCTCCGCGACGCAATGCGTCCAGATTCTCCGCACACAGCTGGAGGTCCGGGCTGTGCAGCCGCGCCCCGGCCCAGCCCGGCCGGTCGGCGGGGAACAGCGTTTCCACGGCCAGGCTCGCGCTGTCACGGTGGATGCCACGGACGTCCTCGGCCAGGGTGTCCAGCGCGAACAACGTCGCCCACCGCCGGGAAAAGTCGGTCAGCACGGCGGCGACCGGTCCGTCGTGCTCACCGAAAAGCACGCCGCGGGCGAGGTACCACAACTGTCCAAAGGAGACGTCCGGGCCGCCGCTGTCCTCGGCCAGATCGGCATACAGCTGTTTCAGTCCACTTTGGACAGCGGTGGCGAGCTCCGCGGTGAGCCAGCGCGCGAGGCGGGCCATCCTGGTAAGCGCGGGTCCGAAACCGTCCAGCAGACCGGTGCCGAACTTGACCTCCAGGTCCCGGATGGTGTCCTCGTAGCACGGAGTCCGGCCCGCGTACATCTCGCCGGGCCGCTGCCGGGGTGCGCTGCCGGTCACCGCGGTGACCTCGTCGTCCAGCTCCGCGAGGGCGGTCAGCAGAGCGTCAGCGTCGCCCGCCGCTTCGGCTACGCGGGCCCGCGCCCGGTCAAGGCGGTCGAGCCCGGCGAGTGCGTCGGCCCGGATCCGTTCGTCCTCGATCGCCTGGATTCCCTGCTGCAGCGCGGAGTGCGCGGTGTAGTTCAGCGGCAGGTCGAGGCCCCACGACACCAGCGACCGGTCGTGCAGGTCGGCGAGCATCCGCTCCAGGCCGGCCCGCTCCGCGAGCGTCCCTTCGAGCGCGGCCAGGACTTCCCGGGCGGGGCGGCCGTCGCAGTGCGCGAGCAGCTGCGCTTGCTGCGGGGTCAGGGTCCGGGCGGGTTCGGTGGGGTGCCGCAGGAGGGTTCCGTCGAGCGCGAGATGCGGGGGCAGCCGGACGGGGAGCCAAGACCGGGTCTCGCGATCCTCGGCCAGGTGCCGGGCGTACGCGTCGAGCACCCAGTATTCGAGGCGCGTTTCGCGGGCCCGGACCAGGCGCGGGCCGATCTCGGCGGTGACGACCTCCGGACCGGGGGCGATCTCGGTCCAGCTGACCGGGCCGAAGTAGCCGATCGTCTCGGTTTTGGCGCAGTAGCGCTGCCAGTAGCGGGCGAGCAGGCTCTCGTCCCGGCGACGGCGGCGGTTCAGCCGCGCGGGCTCGGGTTCTGCCGCGATCGCGTCCGCCACCTCCCGGACGCGCGGGTTTTGCCAGACGAGTGCCTCGCGGAACAACGGGTCCGCGGCGACCTTCGACAGCGCCCAGCTGCACTGCGCGGCGGCTTCGGCGAACGCCTGCTCGACCTCGTGCTGATCGGCAGTGTGATCGGCAGTGTGATCGGCAGTGTGATCGGCACTGCCATCGAGGTGCGCGTCGACGACCGCCGCGGCTTCGGTACAGGTGAAGGCGGCGAGCCCGTCGGCCGGGAAGCCGGTCGTGCGGAGCAGCGCCGAACGCCAGACCTTCCAGTCGCCGCCCGGAACCTCGATGAGGTGCGCGTCAGCCGCGGCCACTGGCGTCTCCCCGCATCCGGGCGACCACGCCCGCCATCGCCGCGACGGTCGGCGCTTCGAACAGCACCTGCATCGGCACCCGGACCCCGACCGCGCTCCGCACCTGGGAGATCAGCTGGACCGCGGTCAGCGAGTTCCCGCCGAGTTCCGCGAAGTCCTCGTCCACGCCGACCTCGGCGACCCCGAGCACGTCCGCCCACACCCGGGCGATGGCGGTCTCCAGGTCGTCGGCGGGCGCGGCGTCCGGGCCGGACGCCAGTACCGCCTCGGCTCGCTGGCGGATCCTGGCCAGCGGCACCGCGGATACGATCGCGCGGGGGCCGAGGTCCGCGCCCAGAAGCCGGTCGAGCAGGTCCACGGCCTGTTCCGGACGCAAACCGTCGCCAGTCCGCCCGGAGGGTTTGCTGCTGAGCGCCGCGACATCGGTGCGGCGCATGACGAAGTCGGTGACCGTCAGCACCGGCTCGCCGTGTTCGTCCACCACGGACAGATCAGCGGTGATGACCTCGCCGTCCCGGGTGCCGTGGTAGCGCGCCCAAGCCCACAGCCGCGCCGGGAACGGCCGGTGCACCACCAAACGTCCGTAGCTCAACGGCAGATACCGGCCCTGCCCGTCGCTGGCCACCGAGGTGACCTCGTCGAGCACCGCCGGGTGCAGGGGCAGCCGCTCCGTCTCGGCCCGCACCGCGTCGGGAAGTTCGAAGCAGGCCAGGCGGCTCGTTCCGTCGGCGGCGTCGGCAGTGTGCCGGAGGCTGCGCCACCTCCCGCCGAGCGCGAAACCGCCCGCGTGCGCCAGGCGTTCGCCGTCGTAGTCCTGACGTCGGCCGGAGTGGCGAGCGCGAACGGCTCGCAGATCGACGGCTTCGGGTGCCGGGTCGGCGGTCCACCGCGCCCGGGCCTCGGCGTGCACTCCGGCCTCGCTGGCGACTTCGACCCGGTACTCCGCCGCCTCAGCTCGGACGGCGACCCGGATGCGTGCGCTCTCGTCGTCGCCGAGGACGAGCGGACGGACGAACACGAGATCGCTGAACTCGGTTCGGTGCCCCAGTGTGGGCGAGGGCACGTGGTCCTCGAAAGCCGCCCGGATCAGCTCGACATGAGCGGCTCCCGGCATCAGGGCGCGCCCTTGGTGCCGGTGCTCGTCAAGCACCCAATGCGTGGCCGGGGAAACGGTTCCGCGGTATCCGCCGTCGCCGTCGCGGTGGGTCAGGATCGGGTGGTCCCAGGCTTCGCCGGGCTGGTCGAGCACGCGCTGCCACTCCCGCGGCACCTCGGTCTCGACGGCCATGCCGACCTCCAGCCACCGCCCCCAGTTGACCGACAGCCGCCGCGCGGGCCACCCGTCCGCGGCGCTCGCGCACGCGTCCAGGTAAGCGTTCGCCGCGCTGTAGTCGAGCTGGCCCGGCGCGCCGATCAACGCCGAGGTCGACGAACACAGCACAAGAAAATCCGGCGAAAGATCGCCGAACACCGACCGCAGCAGGCGGGTGCCGGTCAGCTTCGGCCCGAGCACGCGTTCGGCCTCGTCCCGGTTCCACGCCTCGATCATCTGCCCGCCGGCGACGCCCGCCGCGTGCACGATCCCGTCGAGGCGGCCGAACCGTCCGATGAGGACTTCCCGCACGCGCGCCAGCTCGGCGCCATCGCACACGTCGGCGGCGACGACCTCGACTTCCGCACCGCCCGCCCGCATCCGGCGGATCGCCGCGACCGCGCGGCCGGCGCGACCGGAGCCGTCCAGCGCGTCCCACTCGTCCTCCGGCGGCAGGCCGTGGCGGCTGGTGAGGACGAGCCGGGCCGAGACCCGCTGCGCGAGGTGCTCGGCGACGGTGATTCCGATTCCGCCGGTGCCACCGGTGATCAGGTACACGCCGTGCGGACGCAGCAATTCGCGGTCCACTTCGGACAGTTCCGGGGCGGGCTGGTGCCCGGGCACCCACCGGCGTCCGCCGCGCAGGGCTACAACCGGGTCGCCCGGGGTCGCGCGCAGTTCGGCTAGGAGGGCTCTCGCAGCGCGGTCGTCCGGTCCGAGATCGAGGTGGCGGACGCGCAGGACGGGCAGTTCGAGCGGAGCGACCTCAGCGAAGGCGGTCACCGTCGCGCTGGCCGGATCGACGAGGTCGGTGCCGGTGACGTCCCGCGCGCCCCGGGTGAGCACGTCCAGCCCGATCGCGCCACTCTCCCCGGACTGAGCTTGCGGGGTAGCGGCGAGCGCGCGCAGACAGGCGATGAGGCTGAACAGCCCGCGGTCCTGAGCGCGGAGAGGATCGTCCTCTGTGGAGTCGAGCAGCCAAGCGTGGACGATCCGGGGCGGCATTCCGCCGCGTGCGGCGAGGTCGGCGAACAACCGCGCGTAGTCGTCCTGCACGGTGGCGCGGACGGAGCTGCCGGGCCGGAACTGGTCTCCAGCAACGACTTCGACCACGTCGTCGCCACTGCGCCGGAGCGCCGCAACCAGGTCGGAGCCGCGAGGGCCGTCGCTGAAGACCAGCCAGCGGGACGGCTCGCCAGCAGCGGCCAGCGGAGCGGTCTGCCGCCACGTCGGCACGGAGACCAAGCTGTGCTCGACCGGCGCGGGTTCGGGTCGCGGCGTGCCCGGCGGGTCGGGTTCCACGAAGTAATGCGTGCGTTCGTACGGATACGTAGGCAAGGGCACGCGACGTCCGAGAGCGCCGATACGGTCCGTGCGCACCGGGACACCGACTGTCCACAAGCGACCGGCCGCGATGTACATCGTCTCGACGTCACCGCGAGTGTCGCCAGGGGTCGGCAGGCTCGGCAGGGCGAGCGGGCCTTTCGACCGTGCCGCGCCCTTCGGCCGGATCCGCGCGAGTCCGGCGAGCTGCCGCCCGGGACCGCACTCGACGAACGCCCAGGAACCGTCCGCGAGCAGCCGCTGCACGCAATCGCCGAACCGGACGGTGTCCCGCAGCTGCCGGACCCAGTGGTCAGGATCGGTCGCCTGTTCCAGGGTGATCCAGTCGCCGGTGCGGGTGGAGAGATAAGGCCGGTCAGGACGCCGCAAGGGCACGGAAGCGACCTCGGCGAGGAAAGCCGGGAGAACCTCGTCCATCAACGGAGAATGGAACGCGTGCGAGGTGCGCAGACCTCGGTTCTGGATGTTCTCCGCCGACAGTTTCGCCGCGAAGCCTTCGACAGCTTCGGCAGGCCCCGCGACCACACAGGCCCCCGAACCGTTGACCGCGGCGAGGGCCAGGTCGGCGGGCAGCCGCTCGCGAAGCCGGTCTTCGTCCAGCGAGACGGCCAGCATGGCTCCCGGCGGCGCCTGCTGCATCAGCCTGCCTCGCGCGCACACCAGCCGGACCGCCTCCGCCAGGGTGAACACCCCCGCTTCGGCAGCGGCCACGTACTCGCCGACGGAATGGCCGATCATCGCTGCCGGCTCGACGCCCCACGATCGCCACAACCGGCTCAAGGCGTAGCCGACGGCGAACAGCGCGGGCTGCGCGAACTGCGTGTCCTCCGGGTGCTCGGCGAGCAGTTCTCGCAGATCAGCTCCGAGTTCGGCGCGCGCCAGCGCGAGGCATTCGTCCATCGCGGAACGGAACACCGGTTCGGCGCGGTGCAGTGCCGCGCCCATGCCCGGGTACTGGCTGCCCTGCCCGGAGTACAGGAACGCGACCTTCGTCGCGGGATCAGCGACCGCTGCGGCCGGGCGCTCCAGCAGCCGGGCCAACTCCTCCCGCGTCCGCGCGACCACCGCCGCGCGATGCGGGTGCTCGTCCCGCCCGGCGCGCAGAGTGTGGGCGATATCGGCGAGACTCAGTTCCGGCGAGTCCGCGAGGTCCTCGGCCAGCCGCGTCGCCGCGGTTCGCAGGGCGCTCTCGGTCTTGGCGGACAACGGGATCAGCGCGATCTCCGCCGCCTCCGTGACCGGCCGTACCGGCGGCTGTTCGACCACCAGGTGCGCGTTCGTGCCGCCGAAACCGAAGGAACTCACTCCGGCCCGGCGCGGCCCGGAGGACTCCCAGGCCCGCGCGATCGTGTTGACAGCGAACGGCGAGTTCTCGAAATCGATGCCGGGATGGGGCGCGGTGACGTTCAGCGAAGGCGGAAGCAGCCCGTTCGACACCATGAGCGCGACCTTGATCAGGCCGACGACGCCCGCGCCCTGGCTGAGGTGGCCGATGTTGGACTTGGCCGAGCCGATCGCACACCGCTGCCCGGCGCGCGGCTCGCGGCCGAAAACCTCGGTCAGCGCGGCGATTTCGATCGGGTCGCCGAGCCGGGTGCCGGTGCCGTGCGCCTCCACGTAACCGATCTCCGCCGGGGTCACTCCGGCCACGCTCAGCGCCTGGGCGATCACCGCGGTCTGGCCCTTCGGCCCGGGAGCGGTGAAAGACACCTTCTCCGAGCCGTCGTTGTTGACGGCGTTGCCGAGGATCACCGCGTGGACGTGGTCGCCGTCCTCGACGGCCTCGGACAACCGCTTGAGGACCACCGTCCCGCCGCCGCTGCCCCAGACTGTGCCCGACGCCTGTTCGCTGAACGGCGCGCAATGCCCGTCGATCGAATCGACCCCGCCGACGCGGGGAAGGTAGCCGCGATGGTGCGGAAGTTCGATGTTGGTGCCGCCCGCCACCGCCAGGTCGCATTCGCCGGAGCGCAGGGCCTCGCACGCCAGGTGCACCGCGACCAGGGAGGTCGAACACGCGGTCTGCACGGTCATGCTGGGGCCGCGCAGGTCGAGCTTGTAGGAGGTGAAGGTCGCCAGGTAGTCCGGCGAGTTGCCGACCATCGTCAGGCCGCGCCCCGCCGACTCCCAGATCCGCCGGTTGCCGCGGATGTTGCGCCAGAGATAGTCGTCGACGCCGGTGCCGCCGTAGACGCCGACCTCGCCGCGGACCCGGCCCGGCGGATGGCCCGCGTCCTCCAGCGCGGTGTGGCACAGCTCGAGGAACAACCGCTGCTGCGGATCGGCGAGTTCGGCCTCGCGCGGCGTCATCCCGAAGAACGCGGCGTCGAAGCCCGCCATGTCGTCCAGTACCGGGGCGGCCGGGACGAATGCCGGGTCGTCGAGTTCCTCCGGCGGCACGCCGGCGGCCAGCTGCTCGGCGCGGGTGAACCGGCGGACCGATTCGACCCCGGCGGTCAGATTGCGCCAGAACTGGCGGACGTCCGCCGCGCCCGGCACCCGGCAGGCCATCCCGACGATCGCGACCGGTTCGACGGCCGGGCCGGGCTCAGCGGAGTCACCGATCGCCATACCGCCTCACTCATCGCACACGTCGGCCGACAACCTTCACCGCGCCAGTAGATCCAGGCCGCCTGCGGCCGTCCAGGCTTTCGGGCCCAGGCGAAACGAAGGTGGCGAGCGGGCGAACGCGGTTACCGTGAGCCCCGTTCTCCGCGAAAGGACCAGGTGTGACCGAGAATGCGGCCGGGGTGCCCCGCGTCGTCGTCGCCGGGAGCGGTTCCCTGGCGCGCGGTGTGTGCTTTTCGCTTGCCCTGGCGAAGATTCCGGCTGTCGTGCACGTCCTGGCCCGCAGGCCCGCCATGGCGCGGGAGGTCGCCGATCTCGCCGAGATGCGCGCCCGGTTGAACGGTTCGCCAGTGCGCTTCGAGGCGGCGCTCTCCGATATCCCCGAGGCATTGGCCCGAATCCGCCCGCGGGTGGTGCTGAACTGCGCCTCGCACCAGTCGCCGTGGGAGAGGATGACGAGCCCCTCGAAGTGGACGGATCTGCTGCGGCACGGCGGTTTCGGTCTCACTCTGCCGCTCCAGGCCGGACCGGCGATCTCGCTCGCGCGGGCAGTGGCGGACGCCAGCCCGGAGACGCTGCTGGTCAACGGCTGCTTCCCGGACGCAGTCAATCCCCTCCTGAAAGCCTTGGGGCTGCCGGTGTTCTGCGGCATCGGCAACGTGATGACCCTCGCCGCGGCCCTGCGCACCGACGACACCCGGACGCTGCGCGTGCTGGCCCACCACGTGCACCTGCACGCCCCCGAGAACAGTGCCGACGAAGCGCTGGCCTGGCTGGACGACGAGCAGCTGACCGACGTCACCGCCCGGCTGGCCAAGGTCCGCGCGGTCGACCGCCGGGAGCTGAACGCGGTAACCGGGCACGCCGCCGCGCTCCTGGTCGAAAGCCTGCTGACCGGCGCGGACCTCCGGACGAGCGTGCCCGGGCCGCTCGGGCTGCCCGGCGGATATCCGGTGCGGATCCGCGGCGGCTCGCTGACCCTCGACCTGCCGATCGCCGAAGACGTTGCCGTGCAGCGGAACCAGCGCGCCGGGCACCGGGACGGAGTCGTCGTCGACGGCTCCCGCGTCGTGTTCGGCGAGGCAGCGCGCGAAGCCCTGCTGCCGTATCTGCCCGAGGTCGCCGCCGGGTTTCCGGTCCAGGACACGGCCGAGGTCTGCGCCCGCCTGCTGGAAGTGCGAGACCGCCTGCGCTCCCCCGCCCCTTTCCCGAACGAGGAGAAGCGATGGCCGGCGCCCGCGCGTCCCGGAACCTGATCACCGACTACTACGACCGGATCCGCACGGAAGCGGCCCGGCGGTTCCCCGCTCCCGTGGCCGAGCCGGGCCGGTTCTCCCCCGGCGCCGCGCTGCCGGAGCTGGACCCGGCGGTCCGGGAGTACTTCTCCGTCGCGACCGCCGCGTGGGGCCCGCTCGCGGAGATCGGCGGCCATTCGCTCCGGATGCTCGACCTCACCGGCAACCCCGGCACGCACACCACGAAAACCTTCGCCTCGCTGTTGATCGTGGCCAGGGCGGCCGAGCACATCCGGCGCACCGGCGAGCCGCTCGTGCTCTTCACGCCGACGTCGGCGAACAAAGGCGTGGCCCTGCGCGACGCGGCGGACCGCGCGATCGCGACCGGTCTCGTGCGGCCCGATCAGCTCCGGGTGATCGTGCTCGCGCCCGCCCGGTCCCGGGCGAAGTTCCGTTCCAGCGCGCTGTCGCAGGACCCGGACCTGGCCCGCCGCAATCCGGTGCTGCTGCTGGACAGCCCGCGGCCGGAGCAGGTCAAAGACCTCGCCCGCGCGTTCGTGGCCCGCGAAGAGGTCCGGCCCGGCTCTCCGCGCCTGTGGTTCACCCTCGACCTCGACAACTACCTCGTCGCCGACACCGCCCGCGCCTTCCTCGAACACGACGTGGACCCCGCGCGCGGCAACCGCTGGCACGCGCACGCCGTGTCGAGCGCGTTCGGGCTGCTCGGCTATCACCAGGGCCGCGAACACCTCGAGGCCGCCGGAGAGGCGGATCCCGCGGCCCATCCGGGTTTCCTGCTGGTCCAGCACCTCGGAGCGCCCGACATGGTGCTGAGCCTGCTGCACGGCGACCACGATCCCGCGAACGCGCCCCGGTACCGGCGCTCCGCCGACGGCTACGTCCAGGACGCCGACCCGCACTTCCCGCTGTCCGCCCAGGATCCGGACGAGGTGCTGGAGCCGACGTTCTACACCCGCCGCCCGGCCACCTCGCTGACCATGGACCCGCTCGTGCGGCGCTTCGGCGGGACCGGGATCGTCGTGTCGCGGCAGGAGTGCACCAGCCTTTACCCGAGGATCCGCGACCTGCTGAACGCCGCCGGGCGGCCGATGCCCGCCGACCACTCCGAACTGCGGGAGTGGTCGCTGGTGATGGCGCTGACCGGGGTGCTGAACGCGATCGAGCGACGGCTCGTCCCCGCGGGCACGGAGATCGTCCTGCACGCGTCCGGGACGTACTCCGCAGCCGATTACCAGCCCATCGAACCGGCGGCCCTCGTGCCGGTGACCGGCTTGGCCGAGGTGAGTGCCGCAGTGGACGCGGCGCTGGCCGTCCCGGCGGGACGCTGACCATGCGGGCGCTGCGCATCACCGGCCCGCTCGACCGGGCGGTCCTGACCGCGGCTCTGGAGCGGATCGCCGCCCGGCTTCCGGACGGCCCGTCCTCCACAGTGGACGCTTTCCCGGACGCTTTCCCGAACGCCCCGATCGACGTTTCCGCATCTCCCTTGCGGGCACGCCTGCACTCCCTCGCCGAGGACGAGCACGTTCTGCTGGTCGCTCTGCCCCACGGCACCCCGCTGCGGCTCGGACAGTTCCTCTCCCATCTCGTCGCGGAGCTTTCCGGCACCCCGACCCCCGAATTCACCCCGGTCGCGCGGGTGACCGCCGAACTCGACACGCGCTTCGCCGGGCAGCCCGCCTCGGTGTTCCTTACCGCGCTCGCGTTGCTGCTGCGGCGCTACACCGGCACCGGCGCGATGGCCCTGGGCCTGTCGTTCGGCTCCGAGAATCCCCTGGCCCTCGCCGTCGATCTCACTGAGGACCGGCCAGTTTCGACCGCGCTCAGCGACATCACCGCCTCTCTCGGCCAACCCACGACAACTGACGGATTCACGGTCACAGCCGCGGTGGACGAATTCCTCGACGGACTCGACCAGCCGAGCCTGCGCGCTTTCGCCCTCGGCGAGGACGGCGCGCCCCTCGCGGCCGGTCGACTCAGCCTGCACCCGGTCGCCCTTCCCGCACCGAGGTACGACCTCGAAATCATCCTGACCCAGCGGACGGACCGCCCCCGGATCTCGTGGCTCGGACACCTGCCCGGGTCCCTGCTCGCCGACCTCGCCGCCGACCTGCCCACCCTGCTCACCGAGATCCTCGACGACCCGGCACGCTCCACAGCGCACTTGCTCCGGCACGCTCGCGGCGACCGAACCCCGACCCTCGAGCCCTCCGGCAACACCCCCTTCCCCGCCGACGCGACCTCGCTCGCGCACCGGTTCGCCGAGATCTGCCAACGCTTTCCGACCCATCCGGCCGTCCTCACCGACACGGAATGCCTCACCTACACGGAACTCGCCGCCCGCGCCGCCGGTACCGCGTCCCTGCTGCGCACCGGCACCGGACCGGTCGGCCTGCTGCTCCCGCACGGCCCGTCGCACATCGTCGCGATCGTCGCCGCCGTGCTCGCCGGACGCCCTTACGTGCCGCTGGACGACCACCATCCGCCCGACCGGCTCGCCGCGATCCTGGCCCACGCGGGCGCCACCGCGATCCTGACCGACCCGGAGCACCAACCTCTGTGCGACCGGATCGGGCCCACGCTGACCGTGCACCATCTGTCCACTGTGGAGGAAGAACTCCGTCCCGCGGATCTCACGGTCTCCGGCGATTCGCTCGCCTACGTCCTCTACACCTCAGGGTCCACCGGCCGGCCGAAGGCAGTCGCGCAACCGCACGCCAACGTCCTTTTCCAGGTCCGCAACCACGTCGGCAACTTCCGGATCAGCCCCGCCGACCGGCTCGGCCTGCTCACGTCCTTCGGCTTCGACATGGCCGTCACCGACCTGTTCTCCGCCTTGCTCAGCGGTGCCGCCGTGGTGCCCTTCGACGTCGCCGCGCACGGCGTCACCGCGCTCGGCGAGGTCCTCGCGAAGCACGCGGTGACGGTCTACCACTCGACGCCCACGATGTTCCGCTACCTCACCGACTCCCTCGGCGACCGTCGACTGCCCGCCCTGCGCGCGGTTCTGCTCGGCGGCGAGCAAGTGCGCCGCGACGACGTGGAGCGGGCCCGGCGCGTCGGCGCCCCCGAGTGCGTGTTCGTCAACGGCTACGGCGCGACCGAGATCAGCTTCGTGACGCAGCACCACCTAGGACCGGACGCGTCCGTGGACGGCGAGGTGATCCCGGTCGGCAGCCAGCTGCCGGGCGTCGAGGTCCGCCTGCTCGATCCGGCAGGCCGCCCGGCCTGCCTGCGCGGGGAAATCACCGTGCTCAGCCAGCATGTCGCGCCCGGCTACTGGCGGGATCCGGCCGCCTCCGCGGGAAAGTTCGTCACGATCGACGGCGTGCCCGCCTACCGCACCGGGGACCTCGCCCGCAGGCTGCCGGACGGAACCCTCCAGCACCTCGGGCGCGCCGACCGGCAGGTGAAAATCCGGGGCTACCGGGTCGAACTCGGCGAGGTGGAAGCGGCGCTGTGCGCGCAGCCCGGGGTCGCGCAGGCCGTCGCCGTGGCCGGGCAGAGCGAGATCGTCGCGTATGTGGTGCCGCGGAACGAGAAACCGGATCCCGCGGCGCTGTCCGAGGCAGTGGCGAGGAAGCTGCCGCACTACATGGTGCCGCGCGAGATCACCGTCCTCGACACGTTTCCGCTGACCAGCACCGGAAAGGTCGACGTCCGCGCGCTGCCCGCACCGTCGCCGCCCCTCCGCGCCCGCCCGGAGGCAGACCTGCCCGGGGCGATCACCCGGGTCTGGTCGGCCGTGCTGGAGCTGCCGGAGCCGCCCGCGGACAAAGACTTCTTCGCGCTCGGCGGGCACTCCGCGCAGGTCCCCGTGCTGAAACGCCTGCTGGAGAAGGAACTCGGCGTCGAAATCCCGCTCGGGCGGCTGTTCGACCATCCCACCATCACCGCGCTCGTCGATTTCCTCGCGGACAGTCCCGGCGACGCGCTGGACCGGGTCGGCACCCGGATGTCCCGCCGCCGCGCGGCCCGCCGGAGCTCGCGGTGACCGAGGACATCGCGATCATCGGCATGGCGTGCCGGGTCCCGGGCGCGGCCAACCCGGCGACGTTGTGGCGCAATCTGTTCTCCGGCGTCGATCCGATCCGTCGCTACTCCGACGATGAGCTGCGCGCCGCCGGGGTAGCGGACTCGCTACTACGCGACCCGGCTTTGGTGCGCTCGGCAGGCCATCTCGACGGGATCGCGGAGTTCGACGCGGAGTTTTTCGGGTACAACGCGGACGAAGCGGCGCAGCTCGACCCCCAGCACCGGTTGCTGCTGGAGACCGCGTGGTCGGCGTTCGAGGACGGGGGCTACGACCCGGTTTCGTGCCCGGACACCGGGGTTTTCGCCAGCGTCGGACCGAGCTGGTACGACCACTACCGGCTGGCCGGCGCCTGGCCCGGCGCGACCTCGGTGGGCGCCGGGCCCGACCACGCCGCCGCCCGGGTGTCTTACGCCCTCGGCCTTTCCGGCCCGAGCCTGGCCGTGCAGTGCGCGTGTTCGTCGTCGCTGGTCGCGGTGTGCCTGGCCGCGCAGAACCTCGCTGACTTCCGGTGCGACCTCGCTCTCGCGGGCGGAGCGGCGGTGCCCTACCCGGCCCGTCTGGCCGCGGACGACGGGTTGGTCTCGCTGTCCGGCCGTCTCCGCGCCTTCGACGCCGACGCGGACGGCTCGGTCTTCGGCAGCGGCGCGGGCGTCGTCCTGCTCAAACGGCTCGCCGACGCGCTCGAAGACGGTGACGCCGTCCACGCGGTCCTCCGCGGATGGGCGGTCAACAACGACGGCGAGCGTCCCGGATACCGCACCCCCAACGGCAGCGGCCAGGCCGCCGTGGTGCTGGAAGCGTTGCGGGCAGCGGAGACCGACGCCATCAGCTACGTCGAAGCCCACGGCAGCGGCACGCTGCTCGGCGACGCGCTGGAGGTCGACGCCCTCGTCCGCGCCTTCCGGCTCGCCGGGATCCCCGGATGCCCGATCGGTTCGGTCAAGCCCGCGCTCGGCCACCTCGACGGGGCGTCGGGGGTCGTCGGCCTGATCGCGTCCGCGCTCGCCGCCCGGCACGGCACCGTCCCGCCGACCGCGCACTTCCGGCGGCCGAACCCGCACCTCCCCCTGTCCTCCGGCGGTTTCACCGTCGCCGCCGAGCCCGTCGAACTGGCCGCACCCCGCCGGATCGGAGTCAGCTCGTTCGGGCTCGGCGGGACCAACGCGCACGTGGTCCTCGAACAGCCGCCGCCGGTCCCCCGTCCGGCCGCGGATCCCGCGCCGCAGCTGCTTCTGCTGTCCGCCCGCACCCCGAAGGCGCTGGCAGCGACCGCGACGCGGCTCCGGGACCATCTGGACCGCGAACCGGACCTGCCGCTGGCCGACGTCGCGTTCACCCTGGCCGCCGGCCGCCGAGCTTGGCCGTGCCGCCAGTTCGAGATCGTCCCCGGCCGGTTGCCGTCCGCCCGGCCGGACGAGTCCGCGGAGCTGGCGCGCGCGGGCCAGGTTTGGGCAGCGGGAGGAACGCCGGACTGGCCGGCGCTCTTTCCCTCCGGCCGCCGGGTCTGGCTGCCGACGTACCCGTTCGAACGCGCCCGGCACTGGGCCGGCCGGGTTCCGGAGCTGCCGGAATGAGGTCAGCGCGCGTCGCACAGCGGCGCATCACTCGCCCGCACCAGCGACGCCCCCAGTTCCGTCGCCGTATGCAGCACCTTCCGCCCGGCCCGCACCGTCATGATCAGCCCGGCGTTCCGCAGCGCACTGGCGTGTTCGGAAGCCGACGACAGGCTGACCCCGGCCTGCACCGCGAGCTCGGTAGTCCCGCGCGGCACGACCGCGGCCCGGAGAATCGCCGCCCGCCGTGCCCCGACCAGCGCGGACAGGCCGTCCCCGCTCGCTCTGCCCGGCCCGGTGCGCGCGGACACGCCCGGAATCGGGTACACCACGGTCACCGGCTCGCCCTCCCCGCCCGGGATCACCACCGTCTCCGGGGCCAGGCACGACGGCACGAAGTCCAGCCCGTGCGGCGCGGGCAGGTCCCGGTCGGCCGGGCTGGCGATCTCGACGACGTTCCCGGGCTGGCTGATCCCGGCGGACACCGAGCCGATCGCCCTCGCCACGCCCTGGCGCAGCATGATGTGCCCGCGCTGCGCCAGGTCCGCCTGCGCGGTGGCGGCGATCTCGGCCCATCGCGGCTCCACCAGGCTCCGGTACCCCGCTTCGACGGCTTTCACCAGCGCTGCCCGCGCGTCGGCGCCGCCCGCGGCGAGGTCGTTCAGCCAGGCCGCGGGCTGCTTGAGCCGGAACGTCGCGGCGAGGTCGGCGCGCACCCGGCCGGCCGGCAGGGCCGCGAGGTCGTCCAGCGCGGAACCGATCTCGGCGCGGCGCGAGACGAGGAAGTCCGGGACCTCGCCGCGCGCGGAGAACAGGTCGAACAGCGGCCGGATCGGCCGGGGCGGCCGCGTCCGCACCGCGAAAGGCCCGCCGGACCGCGCGTCCCGGCGCAGCCGGCACAGGGCGCCGAGCAGTTCGACCACCGGGAGGGGGCCTTCGAGAAAACGAACGGACTGCAATGACTCCAGGGTCAGATGAAGCCGGATCACGATACCACCGATCTGACGGAAACGCCGTTTAATCCCCCCTCCAGGCGAAGTCAATCAGGGCCGCGTATACGAAGAATACAATCGCTTCCGCAGCCATTCGGCGCGCGCGGAAGAATTCAGCGGAGGCGCATTTCTTCGTGCGGCGGCGGTGTCAATTCCGGTGTTCCAGCCCGCCGGACGGCGTCAGCTCGCGGGCGGCTCGGCGTTCTCCGCCATCGCGGCCACCAGAGACGCCGGCCGCAGGTCAGTCCAGTTTTCGGTGACGTAGTCCAGGCACTCCGCCCGGGACGCCGGACCGTGGACCGCGGTCCATCCGTCCGGCACGGCGGCGAACTCCGGCCACAGCGAATGCTGATTTTCGGCATTGACCAGGACGAGGTAAACGCCATTCTCGTCTTCGAACGGATTGGTCACGGAGTTCCCCTATTCCAGTAGGCGGCTGAGCACTGAGAGCAGGATAGACCAGCATTGCCGCGACGACGAGCAGTTGCCGCCGAGACTACCCGGTTTCCGAATTCGCCGCCGGAATCGGTTCAGACGGACCCGGGCGGGCCGGAGCGCGCCCCGGCCCGCCCGGCCCGCTCAGAACGGCTTGGTCGGCAGGTACTTGCCGTCCAGCGTGATGACGGCGCGCTCGCCGCCTTCCGGGTCGGGAACCTTCTGGACGTCGAGCCGGAAGTTGATCGCGGAGATGATGCCGTCGCCGAACTGCTCGTGGATCAGCGCTTTCAGCGTCGTCCCGTAGACCTGGAGGATCTCGTAGAAGCGGTAGATCGTCGGATCGGTCGGCACCCCGTCCGGGATGGAACCGCGCATCGGCACGGTCTGCAGCAGCAGCGCCGCGTCGTCGCCCAGCTCGAGCAGTTCCGCCACGGCCTCGGCGGATTCCTTCGGCAGCGGATGCTGACCGAGGACGGCGGCGGTCGTGAACACCGCCGACAGGCCGGCGGCGTCGGCGATCCGCTGCCAGGTGAGGTCCTTGCGGGTCTTGGCTTCCACCGCCTTCGCGGCCAGCGCCTCGCGGACGGCCGGGTCGTACTGGCTGTGCACCATGGTCGGGAAGTCCTTTCCTCGGAGGGAGCACCGCACCGTGCGTGGACTCGGCCCGCGGTTTCCCTGCGCTGCCGAGGCCTGCCATCGTCGTCGCGATCGCCGCGTCCGGGAACCGCCGCGGGCAGGATAAAGTGCGGGCGGAGCGAGGGGGCGCGATGACGGCAGGCCAGGGGGGATCCCGGTTGCGTTCGGCCGTCCTCGCGCAGGCCTGGCGGCGGATCCCGGGCGTCGAGGTGCTTTCGGCGGCCGACGGCGGCCCGCTGACCCGCACGATCAAGAAGATCATCGACCCGCTGGTGATCCGCACCGCGGCCCGGCCCCGCCTGGGCCGTCCGCTGCTGGATCCGGCCGCGGCGGCGGAGGCGACCGAACTGTTGCTGGCCGACTCGGCGCGCTTGAGCGCGACGGCGGAGTGGTTCACCCACCTGAAGCGGCAGCGCCGGGCCCTGCGCATCACCGCGGGAAACGTCCAGGACGTGTGCTTTCCCCTCGCTTACGAACTCGCCACCGGCTTCGGCAGGCCGGACGCCTCCGCCCCGGAGCGGGCCGCGGCGGCTTTGCGCGAATGGCACGGCGAAGACGGTCCGGCCGGGGTCGATCAGCTGACCCGGCACCTGGCGGATCACCACGCCGGCTTGACCGCCGAACTGCGCCGTCGCTGGGCTGTTCCGCCGAACACCTCCCCGGCGGCATTCGTGCCCTTGCTCGACGCGGTCGCCCACGGCTTCACCGACGCGGCTTGGCAGGCGCTCGCCGACTCCCCGGCCGGGCACGCGTTCGGCCTCGCGTTGCGCCAGCCCGGCGGCACCGCCGCGCTCGCCCAGGCCGTCCGCGAAATCTCCGGCCTTCCCGCCCCGGATCTCGGCCTGCAACGCGGCGAACGCACCGCCGTGCCTCCGCTGAACCAGCGCGACGAAGCCGGACCCGAACTTCTCGAACGCAGCATCGAACGACGGGTACGCGCGACTCTGCGCCGCGCGGCCGAGCCCAGCGCCGTCGCCGACCTGGTCGACGAGGAACTCGTCCGCGCAGCCGCCGGTTTCGGGCTCGAAGTGCCAGTGCTGGCAACGTGTTTCGTGCTCGGCGTCGTCCTCGCCCCCGCGCTCCGCCCGCTCGACGGGCCGGTGCCCGGCACCATCCCGGAATTCGCGCAGCGGCTCAACGCCCAGGTCGCCCGGGAGGGATACGTCCTTTACGCGCGCCGGGCGCTGGCCGGTTCGACGCCCCTCACCGCGCAGCCGGACGCCGAGATTCTGCGAGAACTGCGCGAATTCGCGAAGCGTTTCCTCGCCAGGCTGTGGGCCCGGCTGCACGGCTTCGACGTCAGCGGGGAACTCCCGGCCGACTTCCGGGACCTGCTCACCGGAGTCGTCCGCTCGACCTCGCTGGACCTGCGGACGAAAGTGCGCCGCGCGCTCGTCGCCAGCCTGCCGCGACTGGAGGCCGCCTCGTGACGCATCCAGTGCACACGCCGGTCCTCGCCGCGGACGGCAGCCTCATCCGTTTCGCGCTCGCCGAACTGCTCGGCGGTTCGCTGCCGTCGATGCGGATCGAACTCACCGACGCCGCCGCGGCCGAGCCGTGGCTGACCAGGCTCGTCGGAGCCGAAGCAAGCTTGACCGCGCTCAGGGAAGGGCACGTCGACGTCCCGGCCCGCCCGGAGCTGGCCCGTCTCGCCCTCCTGCTGTGGACGCGCCGCTGGTGGCCCGCCAGCCCGCGGCTCGGAATCCCGTCGCTCGATCCGGCGCTGCTGGACCTCGAAACGGCCGTCGCGACCGCGGAGGTCGAGGACGTCGCCGAGGGTTTGCTCGACGGGTTCGAGGCCAGCCCGGCGGAGCTGTTCGACCAGGCGGCCAGCGCTGGGCTGTTCGCCGCCGTGCCACCGGTGGCCGAAGAAGCCCGGCTTCTGTGCGAGCAGCTTTCTGCCTGGTTCGACCGCCAGGACGATCCGGAGCGCGCCGAAGCGGCTCAGCTGGCCATCACCCCTGGTCAACGTGCGTACGCCTTGGCGGCAGGTTCCGGCCCCGCCGCGACCGGCGAAGGAGCGCTGGCCGAGGGACGCACCAGTGTCGACTGGGCACGGGTGCCGCCGGGCGTTCTGGACGCCGCGGAGGACACCGTGGCCTGGCGGATCGTCGCGACCAGGACCACCGCCCGGCTTGAGGTCGAAGTCGCGGGCGCCCTCGACGACGCGTCCCTCGCCGCCGTGGCGACCCACGACGGTGAGCCATTCGCCGAAGTCGCTCTCCATCTCGGCAGCGGAGGCTTCGCCGGGGCAACCGACCTGGACGAAGCCGGGACCCGGCTCGCGGCAGCGCCTTCCGGCCGGATCGGGATCGTGATCGGCGCGGCGGGCCCGGATGTCGAAGGAACCACCCCGGAGGACCGCGCCGAGGTGATTTCCCTGGTACGGGCGCGCGAAGCGCTGCCGCGCCCGGCACGGACCCTGGCGGAGCGAGCCGCCGCCGACGAGGAGTTCTGACGTGCTCGCCGGAATGCCGCCGCCGCTCGCGCCGCCGGACCGGCCGCCTCCCCCGGAACTGGCCGACGCGGTGTCGCACGGCTACAACTGCCGTTGCGTCGCAACCCACTTCGGCCTCGATCCCGCTGCATATCATGAAGTACCGGCCTGCTCGCTGACCCAAACCGAGTACGACGCGCTGCTCGCCGAGGCCTTCGCCGTGCAAACCGAGGCCAAACGACTCGCCGCGGCCCGCGATGTCACCGGCGCACAACGGGCGTACACCCGGATGCGGCAGCTCGCGCAGCAACTCGACCAGGTCAGCCTCGAACTCGCCGCGGTCAGCGACCTGGCCACCGTCTGCTACTCGGCGGGCGATCTCCGCAACGCGCGCCAGTGCGCGGAAGCCGTGCTCAGCGCCTTCCAGACGAGCACGGCCGCCGTCGTCCACTTCGGACAGTACGCCGAACTGCGGATGATCGAAGGTTCCCGCGAGGTAGCCGAACGCGTCCTCATCTCACTATCCACTGAGGACGGCGATCTCGCCAGGGCACGCGAGCTCCTCGCGGACCAACGACGCCGCGCGGCGTTCCGGAAGGCCGCCGAACCCGGCCAGTTCCCGCGCGAGCAGCTCGACCCGCACGGCGCCGACGAGCTGGAGCTGCGCATCCTCGAAGTGCGCGTGCAGGTGGCCGCCGGGGACCCGGCCGGGGCGCGTGACGCGATCGACGAGATCCTGACCGCTCTGGACCGCCTCGCGGAGATCGACGAGGTCCGCGAGCAGGCCGCCGCGCTGCGGGCGATGGCGCGGGCCGAACGCGCCCGCATCCGCCAGGCAGGCGGCGAGGAAGCGGACGCGACGGCGGACCTGCTGCGGCTCACCGCCCGGCACGACGGTCCGCTGGCGGCGAAATTCGCCATCGGGCTGGCCGAAACCCGCGCGCTCGACGGGGATCTGCCCGGCGCGGTCGCAGCGATCGTCCAGGCCAGGGACGAACTCGCCGCAGCCGGAGTGACCGGCGACGTCGCCGAGGCGAGCTACGCGCTGGGCGCTTTGCTCCTGTTCGCGGGCGACGTCACGCAGGCGCGGGACCAGTTCGAGCACGCGGGAAAACTGTGGGCGGCGAACGGCGACGCTCCGGGCGCGCGCCGGCTCGCGGCGGCGCTGGCTCGTTGCGCGGCGGCCGAGGGCGACTGGACGTCAGCCGAAGAGCACGTGACCCAGCTCCGGACGGCAGCCCGCGAGTCGGGCGAATGGCTGGAGCGCCTGCGCGCCGATTACCTCTCGGCGGCGATCGGCTACGAGCGCGGCGAAAACCCGCGCGCAGTGCTGGACCTGCTGTTGCCGGTAGCCCTCGCGGCGCAGGTGTACCGGTTCGCCTTCGCCTCGGCGCAGGCACGCACCGCGTGGGCGAACAGCGTCGCGGGCCCGGCGACGGAACTGTTGATGGTCCTCCTGACTCAGCTCGGGGAAACCCGGCTGATCGCGGAGCTGATCGAGCGCGCCTGCGCCGTCGGGGCGTACCCGGAGGACCGGTCCCTGAACCTGACCGATGAGCTCCCCGCGCTGGCCGCACCTTCGGCTCAGCAAGATCAGCTTCCCTTGGCGGCACTGGGTTCGGTCACCTCGTCGCTCCCGCTCCGGCTCGCCCCGCCGCCCGGCCTCCGCTGGTCGCCGTCCTCGCCGATGGAGCTGGACGTCTGGACCCGGCTGGCCGCCGAACGGTACGGGTGCGCTGCGCCGGCGACCGGCACCGTCGAGACCTGGCCCGCCGCCGAGCCTGGTCGCGAAACCTTCGTGCTCCGCTACGCCGACGCCGGGCACACCTACCTCAGCTGGCGCACCACCAGCGATCTCGACACCGTCCACACGCACCCGATCGACGCCGACCTCGTCGCCACCGCGCGCGGTTTCCTCGCCGAGGCTTCCCCAACACCACGAGAAGGCGAGCCGGTCGCCGCCGCGGTCCGTCGTTCGCTCGACGCCTTCGGCAGTTTCGCCGCGGAACAACGCCTCGCCCGCATCCTCGCGCTCAACCTCCTGCCCGCCGACCTCGTCGCCCAGCTCCGGCGATCCTCGCGTCCGCTGCTGCGCATCCAGCCGTCCCCGGCGCTCGCCGGGGTCCCGTGGGGCCTGCTCGCCCTGCCCGACCGACGCCCGGACCACGTGCTCGACGCCGACGAGGTCGACAGCTGCTTCGACAGCGACGTGCGGATCCTCGACCTCGCCGACGTCTCCCTGCTCGCCCCCGCCGGAATCCCCCGCCGCGCACCAGCTCCCGCGGGACCGCCGGTCTACCTGCTCGATCCGCGCATCCCCGGTCAGAGCGCGTTCGGCGAACTGGGATCCGTGCTCGGCAAACAGGAAACGTCCTCCCCACTGATCCGCCACCTCGACGCGCAACTCGCCGCGGGTCCCGTCCGGCCGGCCGCGGCCCGCGGGCTGGACCTGGTGCGCCGCACGGACACCGACCGGCGGCTGCTCGCCGAACTGCTGGCCGAACCGTGTTCGCGGCTGGTCTTCGCGGGGCACGTCAGCCGCATCCAGGACGCCCACGGCGCGCAGACCGCCTTGCACCTGTCCTGCTCAGCCGACCTTCCCGGCACTGCCGCGCCGATCGGCGCGCACCGGCCGTTCACCGCCGCCGACCTTGCACTGTCCGAAGTGGACATGCCCGCACGGGTCGCCCTGATCGGCTGTGCCAGTGCGAGCGATTTCGGCCTGCCCGAACCGTTCGGCGTGCTGCTCGCCGCCGTCTCGGCCGGGGCCGGGCTGGTCGCCGCGACGGTCTGGGCGCTGCCGACCTCAGCCGCGGCGCCCGGCGCGGACCCGATGGCCGAACTGCTCATCGCCGTCGACACCGCGCTCGCCGGGACGGACCCGGTCGCCGAGCTGTGCGCCTGGCAGCGGACCCGGCTCGCGCGCTGGCGCGAACGTCCCGAACCAGCCCGCTCGCCGGTCTTCTGGGCAGCCCTGACCTGCCTCGACGCCACCGACGACGGCAAAACCTGGGTTCGGTAGCAGCCCCGCGGCCCGAAGCTGTGTCCAGCACACCGGCACAGCGAAAGGCACCCGATGTTCAAGAAGATCCGCGACAAGATCAACGACGCCACCCAGCAGGGCATGGCCCGGGGCGCGCAGGATTTCCAGCAGCACGCCGAGCAGTTCCGGCAGGCGGCCGCCGCCCAGGGGCACGACATCACCCCGCAGCTGCCCACCCCGCAACTGGCCGCGCAGGCGTACCGCAACGTCGCGGCCGACCCGGACATGGCGTCGTTCCTGGCGCTCCCGATGGCGGAGCAGCTCCGCCAGCAGCAGGAACTGCAGGCGTACGGCACCGAGCTGCGCCGCCTCTACGACACCGGCGAGAAGGCCACCCTGGTGATCCGCGCGCTGGAGCCGACCGGCCGGACGGTCGCCGGGCAGGCCCAGTACACCGCGACGCTCGACGTCACCCGCGCCGACGGCATGATGTACCAGACGGTCACACCGCTGATCACGCCGCTGGCGACGATCCAGCAGTACGCGCCCGGCACCCGGCACGAGGCCCGGCTCGACCCCGCCGACCCGGCCAAGGTCGCCGTGTTCGGCCCGATCGCGTAGGCGGCCGCGGTGTTCAGTTCCTTCGCGTTCGGACTGCCGGACGACCCTGAACAGACCCGGGCCTCGAACCGGCGGCTGTGGCTGCTCGGGATTCCGGCCACGCTCGCCTGGGCAGTCGCCGGATGGTCCGGCACGCTCGGTCTGCTCGACGGCTTCCGGCTGATGTCGCTGAACCGCGTCGGCGCGTGGGGGGCCGACGCGGGACCGGCGGGCTCTCTGGTGCTGTTCTTCAGTCTGTCGGTCATGGTGGCGTCGTCGCTGGGCTTCGCGATGCTCTGGGGCAGCGGAATGTCGTTGCGCCGCATGGGAATCGGCTTCCGGGCCAGCTCGCTGGCCGCGGCACTCGGGGTGCTGCTGGGCAGCGGCGTGGCGGCTCCGTCGTGGACGCCGCCGGAAGCCGTCGGCGAACGGCTGCCTTTCCTCGACGGCAAGGCCGAGCCCTGGTCCGACGTGGACTGGGTGGTCTACTACGAACCCTTTCTGGTGCCCGCCGCGGCCGGGCTCGTCGCCCTGGTCCTGATCGTGGTGCTGCTGCGGTCTTCCCTGCGCGCCGCGGAGGAGAACGACCGCGAGCAGGCACTGCTCCGCAACGGCCGCCGGGTGACGGGGGTGCTCACCCGGGTGGACTTCACGAACGTCTGGGTACTGGGGAACCCCCGGTTCTCCGTCCACGTGCGGTTTCCGACCGAGACCGGCGAACGCGAGGTCGTGACCACGATGATCACGACGCTGTTCCAAGCCCCGTCCGAGGGTTCGGCGGTACAGGTCCGCTACGACCCGTTGGACCCGAAAGCCGTTCTCGTGGAACCGGTTTCCCTCTGACCGCAGTGAAGGGAGTACTCCCATGGCCGCCCTGCGCACGATCGCGTTCGGTTTCCTGACCGGCTTGGCGATCGGAGCCAGCCTGTGCTCGCTCGTCGTCGCGATCATTGTCGAAAGCGTTCCGTTGTTCGTGGCCGGGCTGGGAATCGCGCTCGGCTACGGTCTTCTGGTGTACCTCGGCGGCCTGCCGCGGCGCGCCCGCGAAGCAGCGATCCCGCCGACGGTGGCGCTCGCGCGGATCGAAAGCCTGCGCGCCGGCGGCACCGAAACCGGCGATCTCACGGTGGAATTCATCCTCACGGTCGCGCCGCACGGAGCACCGTCCCATCGGGCGGCGGCGACCCTCACGGTCAACCTGGCCGATCTCTCGGACTACCGCAAGGGCGACGTCCTCGTGGTCAGCTATCCGCCGGACCGGCCGTGGAAAGCGCGGATCGTGTCCAACCCGTCGCCGGAATGGCAGCGCCGGGCGGAAACCGCGGTCATCGCGCCCGCGGCCGAGTCCACTTTGGTCCATCCGCCGCTGGAAGGCTGCGCGCCCGGTGTCTTTACGCTCATCGGACTGCTGCTCGGCGCGGGTGCGATCCTCGGGCTGTTCCGCGTCGAACTGTTCGCGCCGGAAGCCAGTGCTCCTCAGCCCTCGCAGCCGGAACCGCCCGCCGCGGTGACTTCCTCGGGTTCCGCGACGGTCGACGTCGGCCCCGAGCAGTCTTTGCTGGACGAAGGAGAGCTGCGCCGCGCCGTCGACGGGCTGGCCCAGGCCGCGGACGTCTCGCAGACGCTCACCGCGGTCGTCCAGGAACACCGGCTCACGGTCGTCTTCGCGCCGAGCGGAGTCCAGGTCCCGCGGTTCGACCTCCGGACGCTGCCAGTGAACGAGATTCCCGGTCTGGTCCGGAAAGCCTTGCGGACGCTCGACGTCGGCACCCCGCAGAGCTGGCAGGTCACCGTCGTCCCGCTGCCGTCCGCGCGGACCATCCGAGTGACCGTGACCGGCCCCAAGGGCAGCGCTTCTCTCGCCGGGTGATCACGCCAAGCCCAACGACGCGCCGAGCAGCAAAAGTCCTTTAGCCGTCCGCGGATCCGCGCCGGTCAGGTTCGCGATCCGGGACAGGCGATTGTCCACTGTGTTCGGATGGACGTGCAGCTTCCGCGCGGTCTCGCGACGGTTGAAATCGGTGTCGAAGTACGTCCGGAGCGTCGTCGTCAGATCCGGCTCGCCGCCCAGCCGCGCCGCCAAAGCCCGCAGCTGCGGGGTCGCCGCGCTGTCATGATTCAGCTGGTACTCGAAGAGGTGGTCGGCGAGCACCGCGACAGTGCCGGGCACCGAATTCAGCCGCAGCAATCTTTCCGCTTCCGCCACCGCCGCCGGGATGTCCGACAGCTCGGCCGCGTGGGCGAACCCGCCGGTGATCTCCACGCCCGTCGCCTGGTGCGCGCGCGGCACCGCCTGCCGGGCCTCGGCCAGCACCGTCTCCTGACTGTCCGAAGTGGACGGAAGCAGCAACAGGCCGCCGTCCGGATCCAAGTCGGCCAGCACGTCTCCGGACAGTTCTCGATGCAAGTGCTGCAACAGCAGCCGTGCCTTCCGCTGTCCGGCCAGATGGCGGCCGACCGCGTCGCCGACGGAATCCGCCGGGTCGGCGGCGAACCGCAGCGCCAGGACGCCGTACGCCGGAGCGAGCCGGACGTCGGCCGGTTCCGGGACCGGCTCCCCCGCGGCCAGCCGCCGCACCAGCGCCCGGGCCGCTTCGCGCTGTTCCTGGTCCGCGATCCGGAATTCCTTCTGGTGCGCCTGCACCGCCACGTTGACCACCCGGTGCAGGCAGTTCAGCAGCACCGCGGTCGTCTCCGGCGGCGGCGAACCGCCGGAAAGCTCCAGGATCTCCGCCCACAGCTCCTCGGCCGCCAGCAGATACGCGTGCACGAAATCGCCGACTGGCAGCCCTTCCGCGCCCCGCTCCCGGCCCCGCTGGCGGAACAGCTCCAGCTCGTCCTCGCGCGGTTCGCTCCCTTCCTGGACCGAGCGCGCGAACATCCGGCCGAACTCGCGGCAGGTGTGCGCCATGTACAGGTGCAGGTGAGCCGGTGCCTCGCTGCGGTAATGCGAGGACGTCTCGACGTACCGGCGGATCGTCCGCTCGACCGCCTTCGGCAGCCGGTGCTCGAAGGCGCGCCACGAGAACTGTGACATGTCACAGCACGGTAGCCGAAAACCTGGGCGATGTGCGCTACCAGCCAGGTGGGCCAGCGGCGACAGTTGGGGTTGTGCCCATGACCGCGATCACAGGAGGCCCGATGCGCTGCGAGCCGCTGTTCCGCCCGAAGTCGGTCGCCGTGGTCGGCGTGTCCGCGACCACCGCGCTGTCCTGGGGCCGGATCGCGCTGGACCGGCTGCTGCGCGGAGGCTACGGCGGCGAGGTCTTCGCGGTCTCCCGCGGCCCGCTCGACCTGCCCGGCGTGCGGACGGTCGGTTCGCTCGCCGAGATCGGCTACGGCCCCGGCCTCGTGGTCCTCGCGACCCCGGCGGAAACGGTTCCCGCGCTGGTCAGGCAGGCGCGAGAACTCGGCTGCGGCGCGGTCATCGTCTTCGCGGCCGGTTTCGCCGAAGGCGGCAACACCGCGCTGGAGGACGAGCTGCGCGAAGCCGCCGGGGACCTGCCGGTGCTGGGCCCGAACTGCCTCGGCGTAGTGAGCCATCCGGCCGGCGTGCAGCTGTCGACGACCGTCTTCCTCGACCGCGAACGCGTGCCGCCGGGCCCGATCGCGATCGTCACGCAGAGCGGCGCGATGGGCTTCGTGCTCGCTGACCTGCTCGAACAGGCCGGGATCGGCTACTCCTACTACGCGAGCGTCGGGAACGAAGCCTGCCTGTCCAGCCACGAGATCGGCAGCGACCTCCTGGCCCAGCCCGACGTCGAGGTGCTGGTGCTCTACCTCGAAGGCGTGCGCGACGCGGACGGTCTCCGCGCGCTCGGGCGTCAGGCGCGGGCGGCGGGCAAGACCGTGGTGGCGCTCGCGGTGGGCAGCAGTGCCGCCGGTCGGCAGGCCGCGTTGTCGCACACCGCAGCTGTCGCCGGGGATCACTTCCTACTCGCGTCGCTGTGCCGTCAGGAAGGCATCCGCCTGGTCACCGACGACGACCAGCTCGTGGACGCCGTGCTCTGCGCCCGCAAAGGCACGACGCTGCCCCCGGCCCCTCGGCTCGCGGTGCTGACCATGTCCGGCGGCGCGGGCGGCATCCTCGCCGACAACCTGACCGCGCTGGGCGTCCGGATCCCGCCTCTGTCGGCCGCGACTCGCGCGAAGCTCGCCGAAATCGGCGGCGTCGAGGCCGCCGACGAGAACCCCGTCGATCTCGGCGGCAACATCGACCGCTGGCTCGACCGGGTCGGCGATTTGCTCGGCGCGCTCGACGAAGACCCGGACCTGGACGGCGTCGTGCTCTATCTGACGTTCGGCGACCGGTTCCGCGAGGCGTACCACCGGCTCGCCGCCGCTGCCGCCGCGATGCGGACGCCGACGTGGTTCGTCTGGGCCTGTGCGCCGCCCGGCGAGCTAGCGGATCTCGGGCGGCCGGACACCGTCCTGCCCAGCATCGGCGCTCTCGTGCGACGGCTCCGGGTGCTGGTCCCGGACCGCGTCCCGGAACCGGCGCAGCGGACCGAAGCCGATGACCGTCCAGTGTGGACAGAGCTGCGGGCCGCTCCCCTGCTGACGGACGCTGGCATCCCGCATGTGGACACCGTCGCCGGGACCGATCTCGCCGCCGCGGTGAGGAAAACCGGCTGGCCGGAGCCGTACGTGGTCAAGGGCGACGCCGCCGACGTACCGCACCGGGCCCGCGCCGGGCTCGTCCGCGTCGGCGTCACGGCGGCCGAGTTGCCCGCGGTGCTGGACACGCTCCAAGCACGCCTGGACGAGGTCTCCGCTGACGCGGACCGGACTCTCGTCGTGCAACCCCAGCTGCCGCACACCGCGGAACTCGCCCTCGGTGCCACGCGGGATCCGGTGTACGGCACCGCGATTGTCCTCGGCGCGGGCGGCGACCGGGCGGAAGACCCCACCGCACCCCGCCGCGCGCTGCTGCTCCCGGCCGCCCCGGAACAGCGAGCCGAACTGGCCGCCTGGGCCGGTGCCGTCCTCGCCGCCCCGGTCCCGGCCGTCGCCGCGGCGATCGACGGGCTCGTCCGCATCCTCGGCGACCATCCGGAGTTCGCCGAAGCCGACCTCAACCCGCTCTGCGTCACCGGCGACGACCTGGTCGCCGTCGACGCGCTGTTCACCGAGAACGTTCAGGAGGCATCCCGTGACTGACCTGCTCGACTACGCCGACAAAGTCTGGCGAGGCGAGGCCGACACCCGCGTCTACCACACCGGCACGCTGCGCAAGGACGGTCTGCACGAGCTGGCCGAGGGCGTGTGGATGTGGCCGGCGTTCGGCAACGTCTTCCTCTTCCCCACCGACGACGGCCTGTTCTGCTTCGACACCGGCGAACGCCGCACCGCGAAAGACCTTTTCAGCGCGACCCGCGCCCGCACCGACGCGCCGCTGCACACCGCCGTCTACTCGCACGGCCACATCGACCACGTCTTCGGCGTCGGCCCGTTCGACGCCGAGGCCGATGAGCGCGGCTGGCGTCGTCCGTCCGTGCTGGCGCACGAAAACACGCCGCCGCGCTTCGACCGCTACGAGCGCACCCGCGGCTACAACACGGTGATCAACCAGCGGCAGTTCCAGTCGCCCGGATTCCGCTGGCCGGACCGGTACCGGCATCCCGACGTGACCTACCGCGACACCACGACTCTGCGGATCGGCGATCTCGACGTGCGGCTGAAGCACGGCCGGGGCGAGACCGACGACGCGACGGTCGCGTGGCTGCCCGACCGGAAAATCCTGTGCTGCGGCGACTTTTTCATCTGGTCCTCCCCCAACCCGGGCAACCCGCAGAAGGTGCAGCGCTATGCCGCCGAGTGGGCGCAGGCACTGCGCTGGATGGCCGGGCTCGGCGCGGAGCTGCTGCTGCCCGGCCACGGCGTGCCGATCGCCGGAGCCGGCCGGATCCGGACCGCGCTGTCCGACACCGCAGAATTCCTCGAAACCCTGCACGACCAGACCGTGGACGCGATGAACGCCGGAGCCACGCTCGACGAGGTAGTGCACGGCGTCACCGCTCCCGCCGAACTGCTGGCCAAGCCGTACCTGAAACCGTCCTACGACGAGCCGGAATTCGTCGTCCGCAACGTCTGGCGGCTCTACGGGGGCTGGTACGACGGCAATCCGGCCAACCTCAAACCCGCCCGCCGCGCCGACCTGTCCCGCGAACTCGCCGACCTGTCCGGCGGTTCCGGCCGGCTGGCCGCCCGGGCACGGGAACTGCTCGCCGCGGGCGAACACCGGCTGGCCGGGCACTTCGCCCAGCTCGCCGTGGACGCGGCTCCCGACGACGAAACCGCGCACTCCACCCGCGCGGAAGTGTTCACCGCACTGGAAAAAGCCGCCACCTCGACCATGGCCAAGGGCGTTTACGCCTGGGCCGCAGCGGAATCCCAAGCCGTGCTGGACGGCACCGATCAGGCCGAACAGCTGCGCGCCCGCACCGCCGGCCGCACCCGCTGGGCCTTCTGAACCGCTCGCCGTCCGACCCGCACCCCGTCCGACAACGACGTTGAAATGGGGCCCCACGATGAACGCTCCCGCCCTCCCCGCCGAAACCGCCGCCAGAAGGCGCGTCCGCGGCACCAGCGCCCGCGGCTGGGTCGTCACCGGGCTGCTGCTGGTGTTCATGC
The DNA here is from genome assembly GCF_053611505.1 of Amycolatopsis sp. NPDC054798. NCBI lineage: Bacteria > Bacillati > Actinomycetota > Actinomycetes > Pseudonocardiales > Pseudonocardiaceae > Amycolatopsis > Amycolatopsis sp. NPDC054798. Next base: position 212,919 of record NZ_JBSHAM010000003.1, read on the forward strand.
TGATCAACTTCGCGGACAAGGCCGTGCTCGGCCTCGCCGCGAAACCGCTGATGCACGATCTCGGCCTGACGCCCGAGGCGTACGGCCTGATCAGCAGCGGGTTCTACTTCCTGTTCAGCATTTCCGCGATCGTGGTCGGGTTCGTGTCCAACCGCGTGCCGACGAAATGGATCCTGCTGGTGCTGGGCGTCATCTGGGCTCTGACGCAGGCCCCGATGCTCGGCACGGTCGGGTTCGGCGCGGTGCTGGTCAGCCGGATCGTCCTCGGCGCGGCCGAAGGCCCGGCGAATCCGCTGGCCATGCACGCGGCGTACAAATGGTTCCCCAACGAGAAACGCGGCCTGCCCAGCGCGTTGCTCAACGCCGGGTCCGGCATCGGCGTGGCGCTGGCGTCGCCGCTGCTGACCGCGCTGATCGTCGGCTACGGCTGGCGGTGGGCGTTCTTCGCGCTGCTGGTCGTCGGCCTGCTGTGGTCGGTGCTGTGGGCGATCTTCGGCCGGGAGGGCAAGGTCGCCGGAACCGCGTCCGTCCACGCGACGACGGCCAAGTCCGAAGCGGACGAACCCCGCGTGCCCTATCGGCGGATCCTGCTCAACGGCACGTGGCTCGGCGGTTTCCTGGCCGGATTCGCCGCGTACTGGGCGCTGGCGGTGCTGGTCGCGTGGGTGCCGCATTACCTGGAAACGGCGTTGCACTACAGCACAGTCACCACCGGGACGCTCGTCGCGCTGCCGTGGATCGCGTCGGTCGTGTTCAACCTCGCCCAAGGCGCGCTCAGCGACCGGCTGATGAAGCGCGGAGTGTCGAGCCGGGTGGCCCGCGGCGTGCTCGGCGGCGTCGCGGTGCTGATCTCCGGTCTCGCGATGCTGCTGTTCCCGCACGTCGGCGGGGGCTGGTTCCAGATCGCGCTGCTGACCGTCGCGTTCAGCCTCGGCGGGGTCGTGTTCGCCCTCGGCGTCACGATGAACGCCGAGATCAGCCCGACCCGGCAGCGCGGCGCGGTGCTGTCGATCACCGTCGGACTGGTCACCACGGCCGGGCTGCTCGCCCCGTACCTCACCGGACGCCTGATCCAGGCCGCTTCGTCGCCGGAGAGCGGCTTCACGCTCGCGTTCACCATCAGCGGCCTGCTGTCCATTGTGGGCGGTCTGCTCGCCGTGTTCTTCGTCAACCCGGACCGCACCGCGCGGCGGCTCGGACTCCGCACCGACCGGATCGAGGTGACCGGCTGATGCCGTTCCAGGACAGCAAGAACCCGCTCTACGGCACCGGCGAGATCACCGAGGTCGCGCCCGGCGTGCGCTCGATCGGCCTGCAGGGGAACAGTCTCGCGGTGGAAACCGCCTCGGGTCTCGTCGTGGTCGACACCGGGCCGTCCCCGGACCTCGTCGCGCCGGTGCTGGACAAACTCGGCGAACCGGTGCGCTGGATCGTCTACAGCCACGGACACCTCGGCTACAACTACGGCGTGCCCGGGTTCTTCGATTACGCCGCCGCACACGGCGAACGCCGGCCGACGGTCGTGGCGCACGAGAACGTCGTCCGGCGCTATCAGCGGTATCTGGAGACCGCCGGTCTGCAGAACCACATCAACACCCGGCAGTTCCGCCGCGCGATGCCGGACCTGGCGGCCCCTCCGCCGGTCACTTTCCCCGACCAGACCTACCGGGAAGCCATGACCCTGGCCCCGGACGTCCGGCTGCTGTGGGCGCCTTCCGAAACCGACGACGTGACCGCCGTCTGGCTGCCGTCCCAACGGGTTCTGTACGGCAGCGCCGCGGTGATCAACGGCATCCCCAACATCGGCACGCCCATGCGGACCATGCGTGACACCGTCCGATGGGCGGACACTCTGGACCGGCTCGCCGCGCTGAACCCGGCGGTGCTGGTGCCGGAGTTCGGCCCGGTCGTCCGCGAGGACCCGGTCCGGCAGCTCACCATGACCGCCGCCGCGCTCCGATGGCTGCGAAGCGCGGTCGTGGACCAGCTCAACCGGGGTGCCCGGGCCGACGACATCGTGCACGACCTCCGCTACCCGGCGGAGTTGTTCGACGTGCCGTGGATGCGCGAGCACTACGGGCACCGGGAGTACATCGTCCGCGACATCGTGCGATCGGAAACCGGGTGGTGGGACGGGAATCCGACGACCCTGCACCCGTCCCGCCCGGACGTCGCGGCCGCCGCCCGCGCCGAGGCGATCACGGACAAACAGGCGGTGCTGGACCATGCCGAACGGCTGCGTGCGGACGGACGGGTGCAGGAGGCGCTGCACGTGATCGATCTGCTGGCGCTCGCGCCGGGGGACGATCCGCTGGTCAAGCAGGCGCGGACGGTCAAGGAGGAGTTGTGCGCGGAGCGGGCGAAGGGGGCCAGCAGTTACGTGTCGCGGAGTTTCTACCGCAGCGGGTGGTGACGTCGCTCATCGCACTGGGTCTTGTCCGCACGGCGGCTGGTAGTCGAGGCCGGGGAAGTAATGGTCCCAGTCCTCCCGCCCGAGCGGTGCGGCGACGGCGCAAACCTGCTCGACGGCCTGATCCAGTTCGATGGCCCAGTACCGCGCGGAGCCGTCCGCGGAACCGGTGACGACGTGGCGCCCGTCCGGGGCGAAACCCAGGCCGTCGATCTCGTCGGTGTGCCCGCGGAGCGTGGCCAGCGGTCCGGCGTCGGACGGGCCGTTCACGGACCAGAGCCGGACGGTGGTGTCCTTGCTTCCGGTCGCGAGTGTCCGGCTGTCCGGGCTGAACGCGATCCGCGCGACGTTGTCGGCGTGGCCGATGAGAGTCTTCGCCGCGGCGGCCGGGTGCTGGGGTCCGGAGACGTCCCAGAGGCGGACGGTCGTGTCGCCGCCGGCACTCGCCAGAGTGCGCCCGTCCGGGCTGAAGGCGAGTGCTGCCACGTACTTCTGGTGCCCGGCCAGGCTCGCGCGGAGCGCCGGGCGGCTCCGGTCGGAGAGATCCCAGAGTTTCACCGTGTTGTCGTTGCTGTCGGTCGCCAGCGTTTTCCCGTCAGGCGAGAAGGCCGCTGCGCTGCCGCCGCCGCGGTAAGCGGGAAGAGCAGCGAGGGACCGGGGATGCCGGGGGTCGGTGATGTCCCAGAGACGAGTGCGAACGGTGTCCGAGGTCGCGAGCGTGTGCGCATCGCGGCTGAAAACCGCCCACGACAGGGCGCTGCCGGTGCTGAATACGGCCTCCTTCACCGGGTTTCGCGGATCCGCGACGTCCCACAGGTGCAGAGTGCCTTCGCTGCTCCCGGTGGCCAGCAGCCGCCCGTCGTCGCTGAAGCCGACGGCAAGAACGGGGTGCGCGGGCCCGGGAAGCTCGCCCGCCGGCTTCGGCGCTCCGGAATCGCCCGCGTCCCACAATCTCGTGCGCCCGTCCGCACCGCCGATCGCGAACACCGCGCCGGACGCACTGGTCCCCACTGCCGAGGCCAGGTTCGACGAACCGGTGAAGGCCAGCTCGGGCACGCGGTAGAGCTGAACTGTCTTGTCCTCCCCCGCGGTCGCGAGGGTCTGTCCGTCCGCGGTGAACAGAACCGCGCTCACGGTGCTGGCGTGCCCGGCCAACGCCAGCACCTGCCTCGGCCGGGCGGGTTCTGCGACACTCCACAGCCGGGTGAGCTTGTCGTCGCCCGAGGTGGCCAGGGTGCGGCCGTCCGGGCTGAAATCCAGGCTGGCGACCCCGCGCGGGACCGGGGGCAGCGCGGCGACGTCGACGGGACGCCGCGGGTCGCCGAATTCCCACAGGTGCGCCGAAGTGCCGTCGCCGGCGGCCAGAAGACTCCCGCTGACCGCGATCGACGAGATCGCGCCCGCTCGCGCCGCGGGCTCCGCCAGAAGCGCCGGCCGGCGCGCGTCGGTCACGTCCCACAGCCGCAGGACCCCGTCTTCTCCGCCGGTGGCCAGAACCCGTCCGTCCGCGGCGAAAACGGCCGCCGACACGTTCCGGCCGGGCAGGGGCGCGGACGCCCGCACCGGACGGGCCCGGTCCCGGACGTCCCAAAGCTCCAAGCCCGCGGGGGAAGGGCGGGACGGATCCGCGCTGTACTTCGTCGTGGTGCCGAGGCTCAGCGTCCGGTCGTCCGGGCTGAACGCCAGCGACGCGACGCCCTCCGCCGCCTGGATCGCCGAGACCTGCCGCGGACGCCGGGGATCGGCGAGATCCCACAGCCGGATCTCGCCGGACAACGCGCCCGTCGCCACCGTCCGCCCGTCGCGGCTGAACGCCGTCGCGGTGGCCGCGCTTCCGGGCACGGCCAGCCTCGCGAGCGTTTCCGGATGCCGCGGATTCGCGATGTCCCACACCAGCACGGCCGAATCCAGATCGGCGGCCGCGAGCAGGTGCCCGGCGCGGCTGGCCGCTGTCGCGGTGATCTGGCCGGTGTTCCCGGCCAGCCGCGTCGGCACTGGCGCGGAAGCGTCGCTGAGAACGGCGTCACGCAGTTCGGGTTGCGGAGAAAGCCGGTACGCCGCCAGCTCAAGCTGCAGGGCGAGTCCCGGATTCGTTTCGCGCAGCTGCCGGGTTTGACTGAACACCTTCTGGGCCAGTGCCGCGTCTCGTTGCTCAGTGGCGGTGCGGCCGGATTCGACCGCGAAGCCGGTCGCGGCGGCCGCCGCCAGGAGAAGTGCCGCGAGCACCGCGACGAGCCTGCGCAACCGCCGCGTCCGGCGGACTTCGGTTTCTTGTTCCCGATCGTGCGCCGCCACGCTCGCCCGCAGGAACGCGGACTCGCCGGCCGACAGCACCGGCGTTCCCGCGTCCTGCCATTCCCTGGCCGAAGCCAGTCTCGTGCCGCGGAAAAGGACTCCCTCGTCGCGGCCGAGCTCGTTCCAGGTCCGCGCGGCCTCGGTGAGCTGGCGGTGCAGCCGGAGGCCTTCCAGGTCCGCGGCGAGCCATTCGCGCAGCCGCGGCCATTCCCGGATCAGCGCCTCGTGGCTGATCTCGATCGTGTCGCGGTCGAGCACCAGCAGCCGCTGCGCGGCCAGCAGTTCGACCACCCGGCCGAGGTCCGCGTCCCCGGCCGGCAGCTCGTCGCGCCGGACCCGGCGTTTGGTGTGCTCCACGCCGTCGGCAAGAGCCACGAGCCGGGTCAGCAACGCCTTGGCCGTCTTCCGCTGCGCCCCGTCAAGCCGTTGATAGACCGCTTCGGCGGTTTGCGCGAGCGCTTGGGAAGTCCCGCCCGCGGCGCGGTAGCCGGCCAGGGTCAGGGTCGTGCCCCGCCGGCGGTGCCAGGTTTCCAGCAGCGCGTGGGACAGCAGCGGCAGCGCGCCCGGCTCGTCTCCGACGTCAGCGACCAGCTCGGTCAGCAGCGCGCCTTCGACCGTGCAGCCCGCGTCGGCCGCCGGCCGGGTGATCGCCAGCCGGAGCCCTTCCGTGCTCATCGGGCCGACGACCAGCTGCGCGTCCTGCAGCACTTCCGCGACGGCCGGATCGGCGCAGCAGCGGGCGTAGAAGTCCGCGCGGACCCCGATGACCACCCGGAGCCTGCTGTCCGGGCGGTGCGCGGCCTCGGCGAGCATCGCGACGAACCGGGCGCGTTCCCTCTCCCCGGTCACCGTGTAGAGCTCTTCGAACTGGTCGACCACGAACAGCAGGTCTCCGTGCCCGTCCCGATCGGCCAGCAGCCCGCGCACCGCGTCGTGCAACCGGAACGGGCCGCCGCCGGGATCCTCCCCGAACAGCGCCGCACACTCCGCCACGGGGTCCGGACCGGGCACGACGAGCAGGGTCTCCGCCACCGGGACGGAGAGCGCGCCCGCTCTGGCACGGGCGATCAGCCCGGCGCGCAGCAGAGAAGACTTGCCCGCTCCGGACGCGCCCACCACGGCCGCGAACCGGTGCTGTTCCGCCAGTTCGGCCAGCCGGGCCACCAGTCCGTCCCGGCCGTGGAAACGCCCGGCGTCCTCCGGTTCGAACACTCCGAGCCCCGGGTAGGGGGCGCACGAGCCTCCGGGCGCGGCGGCGCGGTCGCCCGCCGCCATCTCGGCGGCCAGCTCGTGCCAGCGCTCCTGCCACTGCCGCCGGTCCCCGCCGCACGCGGAGACGAACGCGAGCGTCACCGGCAGGCTGGGCAGGATCTGCCCGCGGGCGGCCTGCGCCAGCGTGGTGGCGGAGAAATGCGCCCGCACCGCCAGCCGCCGGTAGCTCGGCTTCCCGGCCCGTTCCCGGAGCGTGCGCAGATCGAAGGCGAATCGCTGCAGCGCGCCCGCGAGCGGATCCACCGGTGTTTCCGGCCGTGCCACTTCAGTCCCCTCCCCCGCGAGTCCCTCCCCGGGCCCGCGCCCCGATTGTGCGCAGACCGGGCAGCTTCCCGGCAACCCCCCGGCCGGGCGGACCCGGCCGTCCGGGAAGCGCGGGATCTTCCCCGGAACCTGGCCGGAAGTCAGCCCTGACCTCGCCCGATCCGCCCGTCCGCCGCCTGCGGAGGCGTTGTGCGGTTGTGCGGAATTGTCCGCCGCACCACCGCTGGCCTGCCGCGCGGCGGCCGGACCGGCTAGAACAAGACCTCAGCGGGATCGCTCCGAGCAGCGCGGGCCGCCGGTGCGCCGGACGGCCTCCGGCTCTCGTCGGGGGGCGGTCGGCGATCCCGCGGTCGCGCCGGCACCGGCCGGCGAACCGTTTCACCGCCGGCAGCGGGGGCTGCCGGCCCATCCGAAAGGAATCGCGCATGCGGATGCGCTCCATCGGTCGTGCCCTTTTCGTGGTCGTGGCGGCAGCCGCGGCACTGAGCCCGTGGCACGGCACCGCGTTCGGCGAAGACCCGCGCCCCGGCACCGCCGCCGAAACGGGCGAGCCGGCCATCACCGAGGACTTCGACTATCCCGGCGCCGCGGCGATCCTCGCCGAGAAGGGCGTCGTGCTGCACAAGGGCGACGGCAACATCCTCCTGGCCGACTGCGGGCAGCCGGACGTCATCGAGGTGCACGCCCGTTCGAAGGCCGCCACCTGCTTCCGGGCGAGCGGCCCGACAGGCTGGCTGACCTTGGAAATCCCCGAGGCGTACCTCGTCAAAGCCGACCGGCACGCCCTCGACGTCGACGTGACGGTCAAGGGAACGACCAAGACCTACTCCGTCCCCAAGAACGACAGCAAACCGGTCGGCGAAGGCGAAACGCCCGCCAACGGCCCCGGCACGCTCCTGCGGATCACCGCCCGTGCCTGACCCCCGGCCCGTCCAGGAAAGGATCCCCGTGCCCAGCACGCTCAGACGCAAGATCACCGGCGGCGGCCTGGCCGCGCTGACCGCCGCCGCACTGCTCGCCGCCGGACCCGCGAACGCGGTCACCGGCGGCCGCGTGCCCGACGGCGACCACCGCTACGCCGCGCGGGTGACCATCGGGGAACGCTCGTGCAGCGGCGTCCTGATCCATCCCCAGTGGGTCGTGACCGCGTCGACCTGCTTCGCGGACACCCCCGGCCAGGGCTTCCACATTCCGGCCGGGCCGCCCAAGAAGCACTCTTCGGTGCTGGTCGGACGCACCATGCCCACCGGTACCGACGGGCAGACCGCCGACATCGTGGACCTCGTGCCGCGCGACGACCGCGACGTCGTGCTCGCGAAGCTCAGCAAGCCCATCCCGGGAGTCGCCCCGATCCCGTTGAGCAAGCTGGCTCCCGTCCCCGGCGCGGGAATTCTCACCGTCGCCGGATACGGCCGCACGCACGACGAATGGGTGCCTTACGAACTGCACGTCACCTGGCCGACCGTCACCGCCGTCACCGCCACCACCTTCGAACTCGGCGGCCGGACCACGTGCAAGGGCGACGCGGGCGGCCCCGCCTTCTGGGGCCAGGGCGCGAACGCCGCTCTCGTCGGCATCAACTCGACCTCGTGGCAGAACGGTTGTCTCGGCGAGACCGAAACCCGCGACAGCGCGACCGAAGCCCGCATCGACAACATCGGCGACTGGATCCGCGCCGCCATCCCGGACCTCGCGATCGCGTGCAAGCCGACCGCGCCGATCTTCACCGTCCGCCCGGACGGCGGCCTGTGGCTGCTCGAGCACACCGCCGCCCGCGACGGCCTGCGGAGCTGGGCCAACGGCGGCTACGCCAGGGGAATCGGCAGCGGATGGAACGTCGGCAAGCCCGTCGCCGGCCCGGACGGAATCCTCTACCTGGCCAACCGCAACGGCGAACTGGCGCGGTTCCGCTGGAACGGCAACGGCTGGGACCACGCGCCCGGGCAGACCGCCGACGGGGTCGTGATCGACCACGGATGGGAGCGCTACGCGGGCGCCGAGTACCGCGACCGCCTGACGGTCGACGCCACGGGCGCCCTGTACGGCGTGGAGCCGGACGGGAAACTGCACCGCCGCACCTACGACCCCGCGACCAAGGCCTGGACGCACCAGGAGATCGGAACCGGCTGGGACAAGTACAACCTGATCGTCGCGGCCGGGGACGGGGTCCTCTACGCCCGCACACCGTCGGGCGACCTGCTCCGCGGCGTGTACGACGCGGCGGCGAACAGCTGGAGCGAGCAACCGGTCCGGATCGGCACCGGCTGGCACATCTTCAAACACCTCACCTCTGCCGGAGCCGACACCCTTTACGGCTCCTACGCCGGGGAGGAGGGCGGTCTGCTCTGGTACCGGTACCTGCCCTACAGCCGCGGCTGGGTCCCGTCCGGGCGCACGAACGGCAGCCTCGTGGGACAGGGCTTCTACTCGCTCAACGACATCACCGCCACCTCCAACAGCTGCGCGATCGTGCGCTGACTCCCCTTACGCGAAGGCAGGTGAACAAATGTCCAGACCATTGACCCGGCACAGACCATGGCGCTCCCGCGGCGCGGCGGTGCTGACCGTGCTCGCAGGCGCGAGCGGCCTCCTTGTTCCCGCGGCGGCCGCCGATCCCGCTCCCGAGCTCTCCGAGCGCGCGCAGGCCATGGAACTGATGAAGACCGGCGGGCCCGGACTGAGCCGGGCCGCCGAGAACGCGCTCGTCGCCGGCGACGCCGACGTCCACGAGTTCCTGGCGAACGGCCGCGCACCGGCCCAGCTGGAGGACAACCGCGTCCGGCTCGCCCAGCTGGTCAATTCAAGCGACCGGGGCGTCCGCGACGCGGCCCTCGCGGTGTTTTCTCGTTCCCCGCAGGAAATCCAGGAGTTCCTCGACACCGGCAAATACGCGCCGTTCGCGGAGGACGAGCGCGTGCACGCCGCGCAGGTGCTGGCCGGCGCGGGTCCCGCACTCGCCGCCGCGGCCAAGAAAGCGCTGGCGAGCGGCGACGAGGCGGTCAGCGACTTCCTCAACCGCGACCAATTCCCGTTGCGCGCGGAGGACAACCGGGTCCGGCTCAGCCAGGTGATGAGCACCGCCGGGCCGGAGCTGAAGAAAGCCGCCGCGGCGGCGTTCAACGGTTCCGACGAGGACGTCGCCGAGTTCCTGCGGTCCGGGCAGTACATCGCCCGTTCCCGCGACGACGAGAAGGCCTCGATCGCCGAACTGACCGAACGGGCGAAGGCCGCGGGCAACCAGGCCGCGATCGCCACTGCGGCAGCGAAGGAAGCTTCGGGACGCGCGGTGGAAGCAGCCCGCCTAGCTCAAGAAGCAGCAGCCCGTGCTGCCGAAGAAACCGCTGCCGCGCAGAACGATGCGGCGCGGGCGGCGGCTGCAGCGGGCCGTGCCGCAGACGCCGCGAACCGTGCTGCCGACGCCGCGCAGGTCGCCGTTCGCGCGTCCAACCTCGCCACTTCGGCAGCACGCACCGCGGCAACAGCCGCGGCCAGAGCTGCTTCAGCCGCCGTCGGCGCGGGCCAAGCAGCTGCGGTCGCCCGGGGCGCCGCGTCCGCCGCCGCGCTGGATCACGGTCGCGCGAACGCGGCCAGCCAGGCTGCTCAGGTCGCGCGGATTGTCGCCGGAATGGCCCGCGAAGCCGCAACTGCGGCAGCAGCCGCCGGAGCCGGCGCCATCGAAGCGGGCAAAGCGGCCGCCGCGGCGGACAGCGCGGGAGCCAACGCCGACCGAGCCGCCGCGGCCGCGAGCCAGGCCGCCGGGTATGCCAACGTGTCCCAGGCGGAAGCCGCGCGGGCACGCCGGGCCGCGGCTGCCGCGGCCCGGCAAGCGCAGATCGCCCGGCACGCGGCGGGCAGTGCCCGGTCGCTGGCCGAGCAGGCGGCCCAAGCCGCCTCGGAGTCGTCCGCCGCGGCGAACTCCGCCGCCGCCCACGCCGAAAGGGCAGCCGACGAGGCCGACCGGGTCGCCGCGCACGCGATCGAAGCGGACAAGGCGGCCACCGAAGCGGAAACGCAGGCGGCAGCCGCCCGCGAGTCGGCCGACGCCTCGGCCGCCGCCGCGAGCAAGGCCGACAGCGTGGAAAAGTTCGCCCGGCAAACCGAGGCGCAGGAACTCGAGTCGCGGACCGCCAAGGGCATTTCCGAGGCAGAGGACGCCAAGGAAGCCGCGGACGTCAAGAAGCAGCAGGCAGACTGGGACGTCTCCGAAGCGAACCGGCAGGACGCGGAAACCCAGCGGCTGCTCGCCGAAGCCACCGCGGCGGGCGCCAGCCCGGAAGTCGTAGTCTCCTCCGGGCGCAAGGCAGCGGCCAGGCTGTTCCGGACTGCGGGCCCCTGGGTCCAGTCCACCGCCGAGCAGGCCTTGACCGGGACCGCCGAGGACGTCCGCGAATTCCTGTTCACTCAACGGCAGCGAGCGGCCGAACTCGACGACCGCGCGCGGGTCGGCAACGTCGCCGACTCGACGGACAAGCCCGCGCAGAAGACCGCCGCCGAAGCGGTCATGTACGGGCCTTACCCAGCGGTGCAGGAGTTCCTGAAAACCCGGCACTACGAGGGCAAGGACGACGACGACAAGGTTCGCATCGCGCAGATCACGGCCTCGGCGGGGCCCGCGGTGAAGAAGGCGGCGCTGGCCGCGATCAACGGGACCGAGGCCGATCGCGAAACGTTCTTCGCCACCGGCCAGCACATCGCCCGCGAAGAGGACGACCGGGTCCAGACCGCCCAGTTGCTCGACTCGGGCGGGCCGGAGGTCAAAGCCGCCGCCAAGATCGCCCTCGCCGGGACGGCGTCGCATCTGCGCGATTTCCTCACCGTCGGGCAGTATCGGGCACAGAAGCTCGACGAGGACACCAGCGCGCACGTCGCCGATGTGAAGCGGCTGGTGGCCAACGCCGCGAGCGCGGCCGCCACCGCGAAGCAGAACGCCGGCGAAGCCTCCGCGGCAGCCGCCACCGCACGGCACGCCGCCGACCAGGCAGCGGAGTACAACCGGCAGGCGCAAGCCTCGAAGGGCGAAGCCCAGCGCTATGCCGATCAGGCCAAGACATCCGCGCAGGAAGCGCAGAAGTCCAGCGAACGAGCCGCTCAAGCGGCCGCGACGGCGCAACGGGCCGCGAAAACCGCGACCGCCGCTGCCGCGAGCGCCAAGGAATCGGCACGATGGGCGACCACGTCGGCCGCCAGGGCGGCCAGCTACGCCGCCGAAGCCGCCGCGGCGGCCAGGGCAGCTCGGCAGTCCGCGATCGAAGCGGGCAAAGCCCGCGACGCGGCCGCAGCCGCGGCATCCGAGGCCGCGCGGATCGCGGCCGACAAGAAAGCCAAGGAGGACCAGGCCATCCGCGGCGGAAACGTCCCGAAACCGCCGTGGGCCGACGACCTGACCGCGATGAAGAAGGAAATCGCCGCCGGCTACGGCAAATCCGATTTCGACGCGATGATCGCCGAATGGGATCTCGCCACCCAGCTGCGGAGGCAGGCGATCGACAAGCTGGGGCAGCAGATGTGCGCGAAGCGCCCTGACCAGTGCGCGGCGATCCTGAGCCAGATCAACTCCACCATCCTGTGGCGGATCACGCCCTCCCAGTTCATCGTCACCAGGCAGACCGAGGAAACCGGTTTCTACGTGCGGGACATCACCAACTACGTGCTCAACCGGATGCCGGATCCGCTCGACATCGTCAACCGGTATCTCGGGCAGAACGAACGCGACATCCTCAACCGGAAGATGACCGAGCCGATGATCTTCCACGATTTCTATCTCATGGCGATGAAGCGCGCGGTCGGAGCCGAACTCGAACGGCGCTCCCCCGGCCGGTTCGTCGTCGAGTGGAACCGGCTCAACGGCGTCGTCATCGACAACCGGGACCCGAACAACCCGGTGCGCGTCCAGATCACCGACGCGGGCCTGGCCCGGGTCGACGCGGTGCACCGGCCGGATGTCTTCAGCGAGTACATGGCCTTCAGCAACGAGGCCCTCTTGCGGGCCAGCGGGCGGCGCTGACCGCCGTCCGTCCCGCGAAATTGTGCGGAATTGGTTGTGCGGCGCGATCAGCCCTGCCCCGCACAACCCCCGTCGGATAGACCTGGTTTCCGGGGGCTCGGCCGAGGACTTCGGCCCCGCCCCCGGAAACCGGATCACCGACCGAGGAGTTCCCATGCGATTGTTCCCGCTGTTTTCCGCAGGCGTCCTGACCGCTGCCGCCTTGGCGGCGAGCAGCCCGGTCGCGACCGCGAGCACTCAGCAATTCCCGTGCGGCTTCTACGAGAGCGGCCCGCTCGCGTACTACGGCCATTGCGACGAGCCGCCGCGCACCGACGTGACGATCACCGTCGACATGCTCTGGCCGCGCGACGACGTCCACATGTGCGTCAAGCCCGGCGTCACTGTCCTCGGCCTCGCCGACGTGGTCGACGGCGCCTACTACAGCGGCAACATCTGCGACGCCGGATAACCGCTCACCTCGTCACTTCGCGGGCAACGCCGTCTTCCACGTCAGTTCCAGCCGCTCCGGTCCCCGCTGCCGCCGCCCGGCCAGCCACGGCACGTCGGCCGCCAGCTCGAGATCCGGGAACCTGGCCAGCAGCGTCCCCAGCGCGACCTGCAGTTCCAGCCGCGCCATCTGGGCGCCCAGGCAGTGATGCGGGCCGTGGCCGAAGCCGACGTGGTGGTTGCGCGGCCGGGCCAGGTTCAGGTCCTCCGGGCACTCGAACACCGTCGCGTCGCGGTTGGCGCCTTCCAGGTCCGCGAACACCGCCTCGCCCTCGCGGATCAGCTGGCCGCCGATTTCGACGTCCTCGCTGGCGATGTGCGCGAACCCGGCGCTCGCGCCGAGCGGGACGAACCGCAGCAGTTCCTCGACCGCCGAGGGCAGCAGGCCGGGGTCGGCGCGCAGGCGCGCCAGCTGGTCCGGGTTGGTCAGCAGGGTGTAGAGCAGATTGGAGATGTGGTTCGCGGTCGTTTCGTGGCCGACGGCCAGGATCCCGCCGGAGAGGTCGATCAGCTCGCCCTCGGTCAGCCTGCCCTCGTCGTCGCGGGCCCGCACCAGCGCGCCGATCAGGTCGTCGGTCGGGGTTTCCCGGCGTTCCGCGACCAGGCCCGCGATGTAGCCCCAGAGTTCGCGCTGCGCGGTCATGATCGCGGTGTGGTCCGAACCGTCCCCGCTGAGCATCAGCATCGTGTCGGTCCACATGTGCACCTTGTCGCGATCCTCTTGCGGGACGCCGAGAAGCTCGCACAGCGCGGTGATCGGGAGCGGGATCGAGAACGACGTCACCAGGTCCGCCGGCGGGCCCTGCTCGATCATCCGGTCGATCAGGCCGTCGGCGATTTCCTGGATCCGCGGGCGCAGCGTTTCCACTCGTTTCGGCGTGAACGCGGCCGCGACGAGCCGGCGCAGCCGGGAGTGCATCGGCGGGTCCATGGTGATGATCGAGCTTTCGCTTTCGATCGCCTCGGTTCCGCGCGGCGCGTCCTTGCCGACGGTCAGGCTGCGCATCAGCCTGCGGTCCACCAGCACGGCCCGCACGTCCTCGTAGCGCGTCGCCAGCCAGGCCTCGCCGCCGTACGGCAGCCGCACCCGGCTCATCCCCTGCTGCTCGCGCATCTCCGCGTACCGCGCGTCCACAGCCAGCGCCGACGGTTCGAACGGGTACGGGCACACTCCATTGCTCACGACGAACTCCCAAGTCCGGTAACGGTTTCCACGATCGGTTCTGTCACGGATTCCAGCCACGCAACGACGGCCGAAGCGGTGCTTTCGGCGTCCTCGGCGACGATGCTGAAATGGTCTCCGGGCACGGTTTCCACGCGGTCGGCTCGCGACCACGTCGTCTGCCAGGCCGCCCCGGCCGTTTCCCCGAAGCTGCGGGCAGAACGCAGCAGCACAGCGGGGACCTGGATTTCCGGCGGCCCCGCGGCGGCGAGGAGACCGAGGTAGCGGCCCATGGCGGTCAGTTGCGCCCGGTCGAATCCGCCGCCGTCCTGGCGGGTCAGCACTTCCCCGGCCATCGCGTGGACGGCGTTTTCGGCCGGGCCGCCGATTTCGTAGGTGTCCAGCAGGCACAGGCCAGCCGGAGCATCGCCGGTGCGGTCCAGTTCCGCCGCCACGGCTTCGGCCAGAATTCCGCCGGAGGAGTAGCCGAGCAACGCGAACGGTTCGTCGGCGGCTGCTTCGCGGGCCTGGTCGGCGAGCGCTGAGACGAGGGCGCCGAGGTTGGCCGGAAGCGGCTCGTCCGCGAGGAAACCGGGCAAGGACAACACGGAAAACCGCCGTTCGCCGCGGAAGGGCGCGGCCAAGCGTCCATATTGGACGGCACCGGTCATCGCGGCCGGTGAAGGCACGCACAGCAGCGCGGGACGCTGTGGTCCCTCGGCCAGCCGTACCGGCCGAGACCCCGCAGCCGGTTCCCGGAAGGACGGGCGGAGGTTCGCGGCGGCCCCGAGCAGGGCGACGCCTTCCGGCACCCGGCCCGCCGCCACCGCCTCGGCGAACAGCCGGGCGACCGGATCTCCCGGTTTCGGCGCCGAAGGCTCCTCCGGAGGGTCCGAAAAGGACTCGTTCAGGAAGTCGGCGAGGTCCGCGACGGTGGGATGGTCGAACACCAGGGTCGCGCCGAGCGTCAGGCCGGTGAGTTCGGAGAGCCGGTTGCGCAACTGGACCGCGGTGAGCGAGTCGAAACCAAGACCGGGCAAGGCACGGCTGGATTCGACGGTCTCACCGTGCCCGAGTACCGCCGCGACCTGTGCGCCGACCAGTTCCGCCAACCGTTCCCGGCGCTCGGCGGGCGGGGTGCGGCGCAGTCGGCTCGCTGCGGAACCACCAGCGCGCCGGGGCGTCCGCACGTGACCGCGAAGCAGCAGAGGAACGTCGTCCCCATGCCACGCGTCGAGCCGGAGCGGGGCCAGCACCGGGGCCGGGTCGGCGATGGCGGCGTCGAACAGCGCCAGACCTGCTTCGGCGGTGAGGCCGCCGGTGCGCTCGTCCGAGTTCCACAGCCCCCAGGCCAGGGATTGAGCGGGAAGCCCGAGGTTGCGGCGATGCTGGGCGAGTGCGTCGAGGAACGCGTTCGCCGCCGCGTAATTCGCCTGGCCCGGTGCGCCGAGGAGGCCCGCGGCGGAGGAAAACAGGACGAACTTGTGCACATCGCCGGCCAGTTGGTGCAGGTTCCACGCGGCGGTGGCTTTGGCTTCGAACGCCGCGTCGATTTGGTCCGCGGTGAGCGAGGTGAGCATCCCGTCGGCCAGGACGCCCGCCGCGTGCACGATCGCATTGACCGGGTGCGCGGTCAGCAGCGCGGCGACGGCGGATCGGTCGGCGAGTTCGCAGACCGCTACCTCGGCCCGCGCGCCAAGGGCGGTCAGCTCGGCGGTGAGGGCGTCCCCGCCCCGGCCGGTCCGGCTCGCCAGCACCAGTTCGCGCACTCCGTGGCGGCGGACCAGGTGTTCGGCGACCAGTCGGCCGAGCTGTCCGGTCCCGCCCGTGATCAGCACCGGGCCCGGGCCCCATTCCGCGCTTTCAGCGGCTTCGGCGGCTTCGGCGGCGACCAGGCGCGGGGCCAGAGTTCGGTTGCCGCGCACCACGGTGGCTGGCTCGGCCGCGGCGGCGGCGATCACGGCGGCGGACGGCGGCTCGTCGGTGTCCAGGTGCGCGATCCGACCCGGGTGTTCGGTCTGCGCGGAGCGGACCAATCCGGCGACAGCCGCACCGGCCAGGTCCACCGGTTCGCCAGGCAGTCCGGCTGCGTGGCGGGTGACCACCACAATCCGGCGGTCGTCCGTGAGCGCCGTGCGCAGCGCGGGGAGAATCCGCTGGATTTCAGACTGTGCCGCCGCAGCGTCAGCACCTGGCGAAACCACCAATGTGTGCACGTCCTCGGCGTTCCCGCTGGGGAGACTGCATTCTGTCCATTCCGGACGGAGCAGCGCGCCGGAACGGGGTGCGCGCCGTACGCCGGTGACCGGCCGCAGCGTCAGCGAGCCGATCGTGGCCACCGGGTTGCCCGAATAGTCGAAAAAGGACAGCGAAACTGTGTTCTCCCCCAGCGGTTTCACCTGCACTCGAAGCTCAGAGCTGCCAGCCGACCACAAGTCCGCTTCGGACCACGAGTACGGCAGGAGCGTTTCCGCACCAGTGGCCGGGCCGAGACCGATAGCGTGCAGCGCCGAATCGGCCAAGCCGGGATGCAGCCCGAACACCGCGGCGTCCAGCACCGCGGATTCCGGCAGGGAGACTTCGGCGAACACCTCGTCCCCGGACCGCCAGGCCGTTTTCAGCCCCTGGAACAACGGTCCGTATTCGACGCCGCGCTCGGCGAGAAGTTCATACATGCCGTCGAGATCGATTTCGGCTGCCCCGGCAGGCGGCCAGACGGGACCGGTCGTCGGGGCCGGACCAGCCGGAGCCAGCGCACCGTCGGCGTGCCGTACCCAGGGCGCGTCGCCGGTCTGCGCGTGGATGCTCACCGGCCGCACCCCCGCCTCGTCAGCGCTGCCGACGCGGACCTGAACGCGCACCCCGTCTGCGTCCAGGACCAACGGCGCGTGCACAGTCAGCTCGCGAACCCGGGCCTCACCGGCCTCTTCACCGGCGCGCAGAGCGAGTTCCAGGAAACCGGTACCGGGGAACAGCACCGAGCCGCCGACCGCGTGTCCGGCCAGCCACGGCTGCGCGGCGGTCGAAATCCGGCCGTGCAGCAGGAATCCGTCTCCGTCGGCCAGCGGAACCGCTGCGCCGAGCAGCGGGTGCCCGGCGGCTTCGAGCCCGGTCGCGGAGAGGTCGCCCGCTTCGTCCGAAGCGGACAGCCAGTAGCGTTCCCGCTGGAACGGGTAGGTCGGCAGATCGACGAACTCCGCCGCGCGAGGCGCGAAAACCGCCGCCCAGTCCAGCGACACCCCGTCTGCGTGCAACTCCCCGATCGCCTCGGCGACCGCGACGTCTTCAGGCACGTCCCGGCGCAGCGCGGCGACCGCCAGCGGAGCGTCGGGCAGCAGCGCGACCAGCGGCCCGTCCGCGCCGAGTTCGAAAAACCGGGTGACGCCTTGGCTTTCCAAGGTGCGGACCGCGTCCCCGAACCGGACCGTGCGGCGGATGTTGCGCACCCAGTAGCCGGCGTCGAAGGATTCGATCGGCTCGCCAGTCACCGTGGAAACGATCGGGACCGCGGGTTCGGCATACGCGACTCGCGCCGCGATCGCGCGGAACGGCTCCAGCACCGGGTCCATCAGCCGCGAATGGGAACCGACCGAAAGCGCCAGGCGCTTGGTGCGCCGTCCGGCCGCGGAGAACCGGGCGGCGACAGCCAGCACCGCCGCTTCTTCCCCGGCGACGACGACCGATCGCGGACCGTTGACCACGGAGACATCGACTGCTTCCCCGGCGAATTCCTCCGGTCCCGCTTCGATCGCCACCATCGCGCCGAGCGGCTGAGCCTGCATCAGCGTGGCGCGCGCGACGACCAGTTCCGCCGCGTCCGCCAGCGACAGCACGCCCGCACAGTGCGCGGCCGCCAGCTCGCCACCGGAATGTCCGCAAAGGACGTCCGGCAGCAACTGCCACGATTCGGCCAGCCGGAACAGCGCGACCTCGATCGCGAACAACGCCGCCTGGCTGTAACGGAACTCGTCGAGCGCCCCGCCGATCGCCTCCCGCAGCGGACGGTCCAGGTGCCGGTCGAGTTCCGCGCAAGCAGCGGCATACGCGGCGGCGAACACCGGATACGCAGCGGCCAGTTCCTCGCCCATGCCGGTCCGCTGCGAGCCGCCACCGGAGAACAGGAAGGCCAACGGCCCCTCGCCGCGCACCGCCCGGGCGGCCGGGTTTTCGAGCCCGGCAAGCAGCTCCTCCCGATCGCGCGCGACGACCACCGTGCGGTGCTCCAGATGCGTGCGCCCGGTCGCGAGGGTGCGCGCGACGTCCGCCGGACGGAGCTCCGGCTCCTCGCGCAGCCGCTCGGCCAGCCGCTCCGCCTGCGCCCGCAGCGCCGCCGGATCGTGCCCGCTGAGCACCACCGGAACCGCCGCTCGGTCGTCCGCGGCGCGTTCCGTGACTGGCGGCGCTTCCTCCACCACGACGTGCGCGTTCGTCCCGCTCAACCCGAAGCTGGAGACCGCGCCCCGCCTCGGCCGGGACCCGCGCGGCCACGGCGTCGCCTCGGTCAGCAACTCGACCTCGCCGGCAGACCACTCGATCCGGCTGCTGGGCGCGTCCACGTGCAAAGTCTTCGGCAGCAGTTCGTGCCGCAGGGCGAGCCCCAGCTTCAACAGTCCCGCGACGCCGGACGCGGCCTGGGTGTGCCCGAGATTGGATTTCAACGACCCCAGCCGCAGCGGCGCCCCGCCGCTCCGATCCGCGCCGTAGGTGGCCAGAAGTGCCTGCGCCTCAATGGGATCGCCGAGCGGGGTGGCCGTCCCGTGCGCCTCCACGACGTCGATCTGCGCGGCGGACAACCGGGCCGACGCCAGCGCCTGCCGGATCACCCGGCGCTGCGCCGGACCGTTCGGGGCGGTGATGCCGTTCGACGCGCCATCGGAATTGACCGCACTGCCGCGAAGCACCGCCAGGATCGGCCGGCCGGAACGGCGGGCGTCCGAAAGCCGTTGCAGCACCAGCATTACACAGCCTTCGGACCAGGCCGTTCCGTCCGCGGACTCGGCGAAGCTCCGGCATCGCGCGCCGCGAGACAGGGTGCCGTCTTTGCTGAACTCGACGAACGTGCGCGGCGTCGACATCACCGTCGCCCCGCCCGCGAGCGCGAGTTCGCACTCCCCCGCGCGCAGCGCCTGCGCCGCCAGATGCACCGTGACCAGCGACGACGAACAGGCGGTGTCCACCGTGATCGCCGGGCCTTGCAGCCCGAACGTGTAGGCCACCCGGCCGGACACCATCCCGGACGCGGCGAAACTGCCCGGATAGTCGTGGTACATCACGCCGGTGAACACGCCGGTCCGGCTGCCGCCCAGCGAACGCGGCGGGATTCCGGCCCGTTCCAGCGATTCCCAGCCGGTTTCCAGCAGCAGCCGCAGCTGCGGGTCCATCAGCACGGCATCGCGCGGGCTGATCCCGAAGAGGCCCGCGTCGAATTCCGCCGCCCCGGCGAGGAAACCGCCTTCCCGCACGGAGATCGACCCCGGCCGGACGCCGTCGGGATCGTAAAGCCGCTCGACGTCCCAGCCCCGGTCGTCCGGGAACCCGCCGATCGCGTCGCCGCCGCCGGAGAGCAGCCGCCACAGCTGTTCCGGCGTCTCGATCCCGCCCGGCAGCCGGCATCCCGCGCCGACGATCGCGACCGGTTCCGCTCCCGCCGCCGCGCCGAGCAGCCGCCGGTTCTCGTCTTTGAGCCGATGATTCTCCTTCAGCGACGTACGCAAAGCGGCGACCAGGTTGCGCTCCGACTCGCTCAACGGCCCCCCAGGGCTAGATGTGCAGCGTGACCGGCCCGACGTTACGCACCAGCAAGATCCC
The DNA here is from genome assembly GCF_053611505.1 of Amycolatopsis sp. NPDC054798. Lineage (NCBI taxonomy): Bacteria > Bacillati > Actinomycetota > Actinomycetes > Pseudonocardiales > Pseudonocardiaceae > Amycolatopsis > Amycolatopsis sp. NPDC054798. The sequence continues at coordinate 232,623 of NZ_JBSHAM010000003.1, forward strand.
TGCCACCCCCTAATACCGCGACAGGAGACCGATAAGTGGGTGTTTGCCGGGGTTGGCGTCCGGCGTGGCGGACCGCGGCGAAACGCCCGTGCACCCGGCTGATCAGCGCGTTTTCGCGGCCGCAGCGCGGATCCGGTCAGGCGAGCGGGGTCCCCGGCAGCGCGGCCGCCGGCCGGCGCAACGCCGCGAGCTGCAGGCCGAGCACCACTCCGACGCCGATCGCCGCGGTCGAAACGGTCGCTTCCGCCACCGCGTCCCAAGAACCGGGCACCCGAGCGAAAACCTGCGACAGGCTCAAATACAGCGCGGGACCCGGCAGCACCGCACCGGTCAAGCCGGGGATCGTGACCACCGCGGTCGGCACTTTCAGCGTCCGTGCCGCCGCCCCGGCCAATGCGCCCAGCACCGTCGTGGCAAGAAAAATCGACACCGGTGCGGCCAGGCCGAGCACCGACTGTCCCGTCCAGTTCACCAGGGACGTCACGACCCCCGCCCCGCAGGCGAGCAGCCACCACCGCACCGGAGTGCCCATCAGGATCGCGTTCCCCAGCGAGCCGACGAGCGCCGTCACGGGCACCAGCGCGAGCGGCAGCGCGGCGAGCTGGACCCGGCTGGCCGCGCCGAGGATGTCGAGACCGTTCGCCACCGACACCACGACCATCACCCCGGTCGCGATCGCGCCGGTCAGCAGCAGCACCGTCACGATCCGCGCGGCCGCCATCAGATGGAAGTCGCCGACCGCGTCTTCGACCAGCGACACCAGCGACAGAATCGGCAGCAGCAGCACGAGATTCGCCGCCGAGAGGCTCGCCGCTTCGTGCCCGGTGAGCACCCCGAGGGACAGCAACGAGATCGCGACGGCCAGCACGGTGCTTGCCTTGGCCGCGACCTGGAAGAACTCCGCGATGCCGACCGTGCTCAGCACCCATCCGGCCCGGTTGGCGAAAACGAACAGCCCGGCGGACACCACCGCGGCGAGCAGGGTCCCGTTCGCCTGCAGGCAAATCATCGCCGCGAGCAGGCAACCGCCGAGCAAACTCACGTACCACGGCCAAGTCGGCCCCGCTTGAGCGAGGATTCCGGCGTCGCGCTCGGCATCCGCGGGCGAAATCGCACCCGCGCCCGCGCGGACCGCGAGCGCCTCCAGGTCTCCCATCCGGCCGATGTCACGCGCGTCGTTCGCCCGCACGCTGCCGAACAGCACCAGCGGTTCCTCCCCGCCGCCCGGGCAGCACTGAAGGTGAATCGCCCGTACTCCCACCGAAATCCGCAGGTCGTCGACGCCGCCCGCCGACGCCAGCCCGCGGACCGTGCGCACGACGACCGCGGTTTCGATGCCCTGCCGGAACATCTGCATCGCCACGTCGAGCGCGAAGCTCAGCACCCGGCGCGCCCGCTCGCGCTCGTCCTCCGCCATGACCCGCACTTTAAGCAGCCGCCCGGACAAGAACGGGCCCGCGCACGCGACGACGGCCCGCCTTCGCCCGATCGTGGCCCCCGTCCCGCGGCGATCCCTGAAGCAGCGTCCGGAAAACCCCGGACAGCCCTTGCGCGGACGACCAGGAAGGCCACACTTTTGAGTGAACCGCCGCGATACCTGTGACACGGGCCACATCTGAACCGATACACCTTCTGCCGTGCCGCTTCCCGCACCGCGAGCCGACCGTCGTGCCCGAGACCTGGGGGACCCTCCCGTGCTGACCGCCGCAGAACTCTTTGTCCGGCAAGCGTTCCGGCGACCGGCGGGCGGGACCGGCGTGCCGGAGCCGGTCGTCGCGCTGCTCGGCCCGAAGGGCGCGGGCAAGAGCACCGCGCTCAGAGCGGTCGCCGACGCCTGCGGCGGCACGCTCGTCCACGCCAGGCTCGATTTCCGCGACGCCAGGGTCGCCGACCCGATCTCCGCCGTCGCCTGCGTGTCCTTCCTGCTGGCCCGGCACTGGGACAATCTGCCCCGCGACCCGGCTTTCCACCGCGTCGGGCTTTCCTTGCTGGCCTTGAACGAAACGCTGCCGCACGACCGCGACACCGCCCGCGCGCACGTGCTCGACCTCGTCGAAAGCTACCTGCACCAAGAAGACGACCACGGCATCGCGGACAAGGCAGGCGCGGCGGTCAGGTTCGCGCTGGCGCTGTCCGGAATCGGCACGCAGATTCCGGAACCCGCTGTCCAGCAAGCGGTCAGCAGCGGAATCGGCGCCCTGCTGCGCCTGGCGAACCGGCGGCGGCGGAACGTGCGCCAGGCGCTGAAGTGGTTCGGCGGCCTGCTGGAGGGGGCCGGCACGATCGACTCGCTGATCGAACTGAGCGAACGCGATTCCGATCCGCTCCCGCACGTGCTGAACGCGTTCCTGACCGACCTGTCGCGCAGCGCCGACCAGTGGACGACGCCCGTGCGCCGGTGCGATTGCCTGACCCCGCGCGGACAGGACGGCCCGCACGAGCACGCCTGGGCGTTGCTGGTGGACAACGTCGACGCCGCCCCGGCCGGCCGCGAATTCCTTTCCGCGCTGGTCCGGGCACGGCAGAAACGGCTGCCCGAGCGCGATCCGCTGCTGGTCGTCGCGGCGATGGACCGCTGGTCGCCAGCCTGGGGAAACTGGTGGCGGGAGCCGTGGCGGACGAAAGCGGACTGCCCGAAACGGCGGGCGATCCCCCTTCTGTCCCAAGCCGATTTCCGGCAGTGGACCCAGCATCTGGCGGCGACCGAGGACGCGGGCGCCGTCCCGACGCGCGCCTGGTATCCCGTCTGGCTGGATCCGCCCGGGCCCGCGGTCCTGCGCGAACTCGCCCCGACCGCACCGGACGGCTGGGATCCGGCCGTCTTCGCCGAGTTCGTGCGGCGGCTCTCCGGCGGCCTCCCCGCCGCCGCGCACGAGATCGGCCGCCGGGTGAGCGAACTGCCGACGGACGCCGGGCCGCTGTCCGGCTCGCTGCTGTTCCAGCAGCACAACGGAATCGCGCTGTGGGAACGGGCGCTGACCTCCTTCCTGCCGAAGTCGCTGCTGGCCGATCCGCTCCGGACGGTCGTTCCGCAAGCGGTCGCGGTGGCGCTCCGGCTCCGCCAGCCCGGGCGGTCGGGCGGCCTGGACCCCGCTGCCTTTCCCGACGCGAACGAAATCCTGCGCGCACTGCGGGAGAACCTGTGGATCAGCACTTTCGCCGCCCGGCCTTCGCCGCTGTGGCCGGTCGTCGCCCCGGAGCGCGAGCATCCTGCGGCCCCGCACCCCTGGCTGCTCGCCTGCTTGCTGGCGGCGCTGCACGCGCACAGCGCCGCCGACCGGCATCCGGTGGCGATGACCTGGGCGGAGGTGTTCCGGCGGACGGCCGACACCTGCGCCGGGCCGGCCGGGGAGGACGAGGACGAGGCCCGGCGGCTGTACTACGACCTCGCCTGCGGCAATTTCTCGCACGTCGTCGGCGAACTGGTCGACCAGTTCGCCAAGCTCGCGCATCCGGCCTGGGTCCGGCGAGTCGACCAGGTCACGGCGGCGCCGTGCCGCTGGCCGATGACCGAGCCGACCGGCGAGAGCGTCGCGCGCCTCGTGCCGGACGGGCAGCCCGGGCGGGACTCGGCCGAGGCGGCGATCGCCAGCATCGTCGCGCGGCTGTGGCTCTACCACGACCCGCACACCGTTCCCGACCCGCTGAACGACGAGCGGATCTCCAAGAACTTCAAGCGATTGGCCGGCAACTACGCGGCCGGCGACGACACCGACGCGCTGACTGACGCCGCCGCGCAATTCGGCGGCCGGTAAAAGCCGTTTCTTCCCGACAGGAGCCCGATGACCTGGTTTCGCAAGCTGCTGCGCTGGTTCACCTACAGATTCCCGCGTCTGGCCAACTGGGTGCTGCGCCGTCCGGTGCTGGCCGCCGGCTCCGCCACGCTCGTCGTGGCCGGCCTGGTCGCCGCGGCCGTCCTCGTGCCCCCGCTGTTCGCCCGGTGCGGGGCGGGCATGACCGCGGACCCGGCCGGCACGTGCGTCGGCATCAACCTGGACAGCGCGCAGTTCCGGCCGGACGAACCGGACCACATGCGGGAGCTGGAAGCCACGATCCGGGCGAACAACGAAGCGGTGACCGACAATTACGTGTCCGTGGTGCTGTTCCAGAACATGTCGCCGGTCGAGGGCGTGGACACCCGGCTGTACCCCGATCTCTACCCCGACGTCGAAGGCGCGATCGCCGGGGTGTGGCGGGCCAACCACACCGCGGCGTTCCAGGGCAGCGTGCCGAAGGTGAAGCTGTACCTGGCGAACATGGGCAGCCAGTACGCGAGCTGGTCCGAGGCCGTGGACCAGATCGCCGAGCACGCGGCGGCCCAGCACGTCGTCTCGGTGATCGGGCTCGGGCAGAGCATGGACAACACCCGCGCGGCCGCGGCGAAGCTGACCGGCCAGGCGCATCTGCCGGTGATCGGCGCGACCGTCACCGGGGACACCATGAACCTCACCCCCGAGGGCAAGCTCAACACCGGTTTCTTCCGCACCTCGCCCACCAACACCCATTCGGTCGCGGCCGCCGCCCGGTACATCGCGAGCATCGAACCGGACCCGTCGCGGGTCGCGATCGTGCAGGACAACATCCCCGGCGACGACTACACCCAGACCCTCGGCGCGCGGGCGGTGAAGGAAATGCCCGCGGCGCACCGGTTCCCGTTCACCTCGCCGGGCTCGCTGCCCGCCGACGTCTCCCGCAGCGATCCGCTGCTCACCCAATTCGCTTATCTGAACCAGAATCTCTGCTCCGTCGCCCCGACCGTCGTCTACTTCACCGGCCGCGGCACCGACCTCGTGCCGTTCGTGCAGTCCTGGACACAGGGCAACACCCCGTGCGCCAACGGAAAGCTGACCGTCGTGACCGGCGACGACGGCGGTTCCGCGATCAACCAGCCCGGCCTGCGCGACGCCGTCCGCGGCGGCCACGTCCGGGTGCTGTTCACCTCGCTGGCCAGTCCGGACGAATGGGGTCCGTGCAACGGCACCGCGGAACAGGCCGCCTACAACACTTTCCAGGCGGTCTTCACCGGGAAACCCGGGGTGTGCACCGGCCAGCCCATCCGCGCGGACGACGGCGCCGCCCCGCTGGCGTACTCCGTCGCCGACCTCGGCAGCGGCGAAGGCATCCTCGCCCACGACGCCATGATGGTCGCGGTCACCGCCGCCCGCCGCGCCGCGAACGGCAACGCCGGCACCGTCGTGCGCGCGCCCATGTCCCAGATCGGCCTCATCGAGGAGATGCGGTGCCAGAACTCCGTCCCGGGCGCGAGCGGGACCATCCAGTTCAGCTCGGATCAGGCGCAGTACGGCAATCCGGTGGAGAAACCGTTCCCGATCGTGGAGATCCGGGCCGACGGGTCCACCGCGACGGTGTGGAACAAGGCGGTCACGCCTGCTGCGCCGAAAACGTCCTGCTGACGTCAGCGGCGGTGGTGTCGCGGCTGTTCAGCCAGCTGCAGTAGCGGCGCACTGCAGAACAGTTTCTTTCGCCAGGGCCAGCTTCGGGTTCGTCCGCGGCCTCGGCGGACGGCCCGCGCCCAGCCGCATCTTACGACGCACCCGCGCCATCCCCGCGGCCGACGCCAGCGCCTTGTCCTTGATGCTCGCCGGCGCGAGCTCCACCGCTGCGTCGCCATTTCTTGGGCAGATCGGGATCCGCTGCGAGCACGGTCCCCATCCCGGCCAGTTCGATACCGCTGGCCAGCACCTGCCCGGCGACCGAACGCCGGACGATCCCGCCGGTCAGCATCAGCGGCAACGCCGAGCGGAGCCAGCATCTCGATCGCCCGCCCGGCGTCGGCGGCGCCGAATCCGCCGCGCTGGAAGTCAGCCGAATTCAGTTTCACCGCAACGGTGAACGACGGCGACACCACGTCGCGCACAGCTCGCACGATGTCGAGCAGCAGCCGGGCCCGGTTGGCCAAACTGCCGCCCCACTCATCGGCCCGCTTGTTGACCAGCGGCGAAAGGAACTGCGGCACCAGGTATCCGTGAGCGGCGTGGATCTCAACGTCGTCGAAACCGGCTTCCTCGGCGCGGCGCGCGGTTTCGGCGAACCGCTTGCTCTGTTTCCCGACGTCCACCTTGACCGCCGAGGTCACCGTCGCCACCCCCGGCGGCAAGCAGCCGGTCGTCGACCAGCTCAAAGCAGGCGCCGACTACACCGCGGGCCTGCCGCTGAAGTCTCACGCGGTCGTCGACCGCAATCTTTACACCGGCCAGAACCCCAGCTCCTCGGCCGCGCTCGCGCGCCGGATCGTCGACGACGTCTCCGCCACGTCGCGCGAATGACGCCACGCCTTACGCTTAAAGGCTGATTGTGCTCGCCCGGCATTGCGCGCAACGATACCCGGACCGCTTCGCGAGGCGCACCACAAAGCGATATTTCCGGACAGAGACGGATTTCCGATGAGAAAATCACGGTTCAGGTCGCTGCTGGCCGCCTTGGGCGGCGCATTGCTCGCATTTCTGCTCATTTCCCCCGCCGCGTCCGCTACGCCCGCCAGGTCCGCTTCGCCTGCTTCGCCCGCCACCATCGGGGACCTCGGCGGCATGATGCTCCGCGAATTCTGCCAAGCGGCCGGGTTCGCCGACGTCGTCCGGCGCTCCGACGTCTGGTTCTGCATCGGCAACCAGAGAATCGACACCGCCGTTCCGCTCACCGCTGCCTGCCGGTGGCAATTTTCCGACCTGGTCGCGGCCGGATTCACCGTGACCAACAACGGCGGGCGGTGCTGGACCACGCCTTCCGCGTACTCCGAGATCGGCGGGATCGCGGTCAACCAATACTGCAATTCCCTCGGCTATTCCGACGCGACCGTCGGCGACAATGTGGCGTCCTGGCGGTGCGCCGGACACGGAACCTCGGTGCCGATCGACTTCCACGCTGCCTGCCGCTGGCAGAATCCAGTCTGGGTCGGCAAGGGTTTCAGCGTGGTGTCCTATTTCAACAGCTACGGCGACCGATTCGGGATCAAGTGCCTCGCTTTGCTGCGCTAGCCAGCCCCCGGAACCCGGCTCGCCGCCACGGCGGCGGGCCCGGCCGGCCGCACCCGCAGCCCCCCCACCCCCCCCACCTCACACCCACCCGGCAAGAACCAGCGCGGCCATCGCCCCGGGGTCGCCGTTTTCCGGGCGCAGCACCAGATCCGGGGCCGCCGGTCGTTCGTACGGGGCGTCCACTCCGGTGAACCCGGTGATTTCTCCCGCGCGGGCCTTGGCGTACATGCCCTTCGGATCGCGGTCCTCGCACACTTCCAGCGGAGTGTCGACGAAAACCTCCAGAAACGGCAGGCCCGCCGTTTCGTGCACCGTCCGCGCGAGTTCGCGGTCGGCCTGATACGGGCTGATCAGCGACACCACCGCCACCACCCCGGCGTCGGCGAACAGCTTCGCGACCTCCGCGACGCGGCGGATGTTCTCGGCCCGCTGCTCCGGCGCGAACCCGAGGTCTCCGTTGAGCCCGTGCCGGAGATTGTCCCCGTCCAGCAAGTAGGCGGGACGGCCCGAGGCGACCAGCCTGCGCTCCAGCTCCACGGCCACGCTCGACTTGCCCGAGGCGGACAGCCCGGTGAGCCAGACGGTCCGGCCGCGGGTCGCGCGTTCGTCCCGCGACACCGCCGCCGGATGCCAGACCACGTTCGGGGCCGTCGCGCTCGGGCCGGTGATCATCCCGGCCCCGACGGTGTCCCCGGAGTGTTCGTCGACCAGGAGGAACCCTCCGGTCGGGCGGTTGCGGAGATAGGGGTCGAACAGCAGCGGCTGCCGGGTGCGCAGCCGGATCCGGCCGATTTCGTTGAGCGACAGCGACTCGGCGGACTCGTCGCGGTGCAGCGTGGTGACGTCCAGCCGGTAGTCGAGCGCCTGGACCTCGGCCTTGGTCTCGCGGGTGGTGTGCCGGACGAGGTAATGCGACCCCGGGGCCAGCGACGCCTGTTCGGAGAACCAGCACACCATGGCGTCGATGTCCTGGCCGACGTGCGGACGGTTGCCGGGGCGGCAGAGCAGGTCTCCGCGGCTGAGGTCCAGTTCGTCGGCAAGCTCGATGGTGACCGCCAGCGAGGCGAACGCCTCGGGCACCGCGGCACCGCCAGGGCCCCAGATCGCGCGCACGGTCGTGGTGAACCCGGACGGCAGCACGGTCACCTCGTCGCCGGGCTTGAACACGCCACCGGCCACGGTGCCGGCGTAACCGCGGAAGTCCCGGCTGTGCTCGCGAATCACGTACTGCACCGGAAAACGTGCGTCGACCAGGTTCCGATCCGAAGCTACGTGCACCTGTTCCAAGTGGTGCAACAGCGAAGTGCCTTCGTACCAAGGCATGCTCGCGCCCCGGTGCACCACGTTGTCCCCGTGCAGCGCGGACATCGGGACGAAAGTCAGATCCGGGGTCCGCAGTTTCATCGCGAACCGGCGGAAGTCCTCGCGGATTTCCTCGAACCGTTCCTGCGACCAATCGACGAGGTCCATTTTGTTCACGCACACGACGAGGTGCCGGATGCCCAGCAGGCTCGCCAGGAACGCGTGCCGGCGCGACTGTTCGAGCACGCCCTTGCGCGCGTCGACCAGGATCAGCGCGACGTCCGAAGTGGACGCTCCGGTGACCATGTTCCGGGTGTACTGCACGTGTCCCGGGGTGTCGGCGATGATGAACTTCCGTTTGGGCGTCGCGAAATACCGGTGCGCGACGTCGATGGTGATGCCCTGTTCGCGCTCCGCGCGCAGGCCGTCGGTCAGCAGGGCGAGGTCCGGGTACGCGTCGCCCCGGTCGCGGCTGGTGCGTTCGATCGCTTCGAGCTGGTCGGCGAACACCGTTTTCGAATCGAACAGCAACCGGCCGATCAGGGTCGATTTGCCGTCGTCCACGCTGCCCGCGGTGGCGATCCGCACCGTCGTGACCCGGCCCCCGGTGCTCATCAGAAGTAGCCTTCCTTCTTGCGGTCTTCCATCCCGGCCTCGGAAATCCGGTCGTCGGCCCGGGTCGCGCCGCGTTCGGTGACGCGCGTCGCGGCGACCTCGGCCACGACTTCCGCCGGCGACGACGCGGTCGATTCGACGCAGCCGGTGCAGGTCGCGTCCCCGATCGTGCGGAAGCGAACGGTGGCCGGATAAGCGGTTTCGCCCTCGCCCACGGCCAGGAACCGGCTTTCCGCGAGCAGCATCCCGTCCCGCTGGACCACCGTCCGGCGGTGCGCGTAATACAGCGACGGCAGGGCGACGTCCTCCGCCTCGACGTACTGCCAGATGTCCAGCTCGGTCCAGTTCGACAACGGGAAGACCCGGATGTGCTCGCCCTTGCGATGCCTGCCGTTGTAGAGGTTCCACAATTCCGGACGTTGCCGCCGAGGGTCCCATTGCCCGAATTCGTCGCGGAAGCTGAACACCCGTTCCTTGGCCCGCGCTTTCTCCTCGTCGCGCCGCGCGCCGCCGAACACCGCGTCGAAGCCGTTCTCGCGGATGCCGCGCAGCAACGTGGCCGTCTGGAGCCGGTTCCGGCCCGCCTTCGGATCCTCGACGCTCCGGCCCGCGTCGATGTCGTCCTGGACGCTCGCGACCACCAGCCGCAGCCCGTAGCGGCCGACGGTTTCGTCGCGGAACCGGATGACCTCGTCGAAATTGTGCCCGGTGTCGACGTGCATCACCGGGAACGGCAGCGGCGCGGGCCAGAACGCTTTCGCCGCGACGTGCAGCATCACCATCGAGTCTTTCCCGCCGGAGAACAGCAGCACCGGCCGCTCGAAGGTCGCCGCGACCTCGCGGAAGACATGCACGGCTTCGGCTTCGAGCGCACCGAGGTGGCTCAGCTCGTAGGCCGGGGGTGCCTTGCTCGCCATCGGATCCGCCCTTCCGGGGTTCGAGGACAGAAAAGTAGAACAGGTTCTTGCGCCGGGTCAAGCGGCGGAGGACGCTGGAGCGCATGGACCTGGTCGCACTCGAAGAGATCCGCCGCGTGAAATTCCGCTACCTCCGGTGCCTCGACCTGAAGCTCTGGGACGAGATGGCGGAGACGCTTACCGCCGACGCCCGCGTGCACTACGGCACGCCCTCCTACGGCAAACCGCTGAACTTCGGCAGCCGCGACGCGCTGATGGAATTCCTGCGCACCGCCGTCGGCCCCGGCGTCACGACGATGCACTTCGCCGGACATCCGGAAATCGAGATCGACGGCGACACCGCGACCGGCCGATGGCTGTTCCAGGACAAGGTGATCGTCGCCGAGCACCACGTGGTGATCGAGGGAGCCGCCTACTACGAGGACACTTACCGGCGCGAGGACGGCGTCTGGCGGATCAGCGGAACCGGGTACGAGCGGCTGTACGAAACGCTGGTCTCGACGAAGGACCAGCCGAACTGGAAGCTGACGGCGAACAGGTGGGGCCAGCCCGCCTGACCGGTCAGCCCAGCCGTTCGGCCGCTTCCCGCAGGCCGTTCCTGATCAGCTGCCCGTACTCGTCGTCGCCGAGCGCGCCGATCGTGGCCCGCGCCCGCTGGAGCGATTCGCGGGCCCGGCCGAGATCGCCGAGCTTGCGGTAGCACTCGGCCACGTTCAGGTGCAGCGACGGATACAGCCCGGCGGCCGGAAGCGGCACCCCGGCTTCCGCCAGCCGGGCATCGGTCAGCAGATCGGCGGCCGCGAGCGCCCGCTGATCCCACGCCAGCTCCTGCCGCGGATCGTCCTGCGCGTCCGCCATCGCGTGCGCGAGGGTGCACCGGTGCAGCGGGTCCCCTTGCTCGCCGATCTCCGCCCAGAGCCGGTCGAACAAGTCCCGCGCCGCATCCCGCTCGCCTCGATGGTTCAGCTGCGCCGCCTCGCCGATCCGGACGAGCACCGGATCCGTGACCATCCCCCGATTCTAGCCGGGACGGACCCCGCCCGCCTCCGCCGTCACCGCGTCCGCGACCTCCGCCAGCGCCGCGCCCCGGCGCGCGATTTCCGCACCGGTGATCGATTCGCCGACCGAAAGCGTCAGCACCAGTTCCTGCCGCCCGGACGCGTCGAAAGTCGGGGCGGCGAGGAGGCTGACCGCGTGCTTCTTCCGCGGTTCCAGGTCCGCGCCGAGGTACACCCGCTCCCCCAGGCTCGACACCAGCTCGCCGACCAGTCCCCGCACTTCCGGCGGCAGATCGCCCGCGGCCACGCCCGCCATCAGCGTGTAGAGCCGGCGGCCCGCCGACGTCAGGCTTTCCACCAGATAACCGTGTTCCCGGCATTCGGCGACCACGCGCCGCAGGTACGCCTCGTCCAGCCGCACCGGCACCGCGGGCGGGGTGGCGAGCCAGGCGTCGAAGGCGGAGTCGGCGTCCCACAGCACGTACATCAGCCCGACCGGCGGCGCGAACGGATACGTCTCGCCGAGCCGCACCTTCGCCGGCCCGGAGCTCTGCAGCATCAGGATGCGCCCGTCGACGACCGCCGACGCGGTGCAGGTCGCCTGATACCGGGCGCTGAGTTCTTCCAAGTGAGCGCGGGCGATTTCGCTGGCGCCGAAACCCTCTCCCGCCGCCCGCCCGGCCGCGATCATCGCCGGTCCCAGGCGGTAGGTCGTGGTCCGGGGGTCGCGGACCACGTAGCCGCTCGCGGTCAGCTCGGTCAGGATGCCGAGGCAGGTCGGCTTGCTCAGGTCCAGCTCGCGGGCCAGCGCGGAAAGCCCGAACCGCTGCCCCGGCCGGGCCGTGAAGAAGTCCAGCAGCCGCACGACCCGTGCGGTCGGCGGCGAGCGCCTGGTCACTGCCATTGACCCATCCTTAGAACACGTTCTAGTCTCAACCGACCCCGAACGTACCACCCCGGTACAGATCTGGACCAGAGTGAGGAGTCTCCGGTGCTGACCGAACCGCTCGCCGGCGCGATCGCCGAAGCCGAAAAGATCATCGCCGAGGCTCCGCACGTGCGGACCGAACAGGACCTGATCGAGGGCTACGACTACCTCGCGGGCAGCATCCGGGCCTCGGTCCAGACGGCGTGGGCCTACGACCGCGACTTCCCGTACTTCACCCTGTCCACCGGCCCGTACACGAAAATGGGCCTGGACAACCCGGACACCCTGTACTTCAACGCGAACATCCGCGAGGACCGCGAATACGTCGTCACCGGGGCCCGCGGCACCACCGCCGACCTCAGCTTCCAGGTCCTCAACGGCGACTACACGCCGGTCGAGGTGCCCGACAGCGTGACCGCGTTCGACGACCGCGACATCCCCGTCGCCGCCGACGGCTCCTTCGAAATCCGTTTCGGCCCGGCGAAACCCGATCCCGAGCCGGGCTATTTCGTGCTCGGCCCTGGTTCGTCGATGCTCGTCGTCCGCGAGGTCTACAGCGACTGGGCGACCGAACGGCGCGGCACGATCCAGCTCCGCTGCGCGGGCACCACCGGCCAGGCGCCGCCCGCGCTGACGCGCTCCGCGATGGAGAAACGGTACGGCGTCACCGGGAAGATCCTGCTCAGCCGGCTGCGGACGTTCCTCGCCTTCCCGAAGTGGTTCTACCTGAACCTGCCGGCGAACACGATGACCGAACCGCGCAGCACGCCCGGCGGCCTGCCCACGCAGTACTCCTCGGCCGGGCATTACGAACTCGCCGACGACGAGGTCATGATCGTGACCGTGCCCCGTTCGGACGCGCCGTACCAGGGCATCCAGCTCGGCAGCCCCTGGTATGTCTCGCTCGACTACCTGAACCACCAGACCAGCCTCACCGCCGACCAGGCGCGGGTCGACCCGGACGGCAAGATGCGGTTCGTGATCAGCGAACGCGACCCCGGACTCGCGAACTGGCTCGAGCGCACCGGGCACGACCGCGGCTACGTCCAGATCCGCTGGCAGCGGCTTTCCCGCGAACTGACCGAAAAGGACGGTCCGGAGGTCGAGGTCGTCAAGTTCGGCGAACTCGCCGACCGGCTGCCCTATCATTCCGACGCCCGCGTGACGCCGGAAGAATGGGCACAGCGGATCGCCGCGCGACAGGCCGCGGTCGCGGCCAGGATGCTGGGCTGAACCATGGATCTCCTCACCGGCAAAGTCGTTCTCGTTTCCGGCATCGGCCCGGGATTGGGCCGCTCCATCGCACTGCGCTCCGCCGCGGCCGGGGCCGACGTCGTCCTCGCGGCCCGCACCGAATCCCGGCTCGCCGAGGTGGCCGCCGAGGTAGAGGCGCTCGGCCGGCGGGCCGTCCAGGTGCCCACCGACATCACCGACGAGGCGTCGGCCACCACCCTCGGCGAGACCGCGCTGAGCGAGTTCGGGCGGCTGGACACGTTGGTGAACAACGCTTTCGCGGTCCCGCCGATCACCGATCTCGCCGATGTCGATCTCGACGCCGTGCGCGCCGGGTTCGAAACCAACGTGATCGCCGCGCTTCGCCTGACCCGGCTCTGCACCCCCGCGCTCGCCGAGAGCGCCGGTTCGGTCGTGATGATCAACTCGGCCGTGCTGCGGCATTCCCGGCGGACGTTCGGCGCGTACAAAATGGCCAAGGCGAGCTTGCTGGCGCTCGCGCAAAGCCTCGCTTCGGAACTCGGCCCGCGCGGAATCCGGGTCAATACCGTTGCGCCCGGCTACATCTGGGCGGACAACCTCAAGTGGTACTTCGCCTACCTGGCCAAGGAACGCGGGGTCTCCGCCGAGCAGGTGTACGCGGAAACGGCGAAGACGATCGATCTGCGACGGCTCCCGGAACCGGACGAGATCGCCGACACCGTCGTATTCCTCGCGTCCGCGCTCGCCCGCTGCGTCACCGGACAATGCCTCGACGTGAACGCCGGCGAATACCACCACTGAGGGGAAGAGAATGCTTCCAGGACGGGACAGCGTCGGCACGGTCGAAGACCTGCACGCGTCCGCTGCGAAACTCACCGGCCTTGACGATTTCGGCGGCGACGACCACCTCGAAGGGCTGCGCGTACTGCTCGATTCCTATGCCAACGAAGCTGATTTGACCCCGTACGGCAACAAAGTCCATCGCGCTTTCCTGCGCGGTGCGTTGGTGGCGCGGCTGCTCAGCGAAGCTTCGTGGAAACAGCACCCGCAGTACGCCGACGTGCCCATCGAGCGTCCTATCTTCGTCACCGGCCTGCCGCGCACCGGAACCACCGCACTGCACCGGCTGCTCACCGAGGACCCCGCACACCAGGGCCTCGAAGTGTGGCTGACCGAAATGCCGCAGCCGCGCCCGCCGCGGGAAACCTGGCCGGAAAACCCGGTCTTCCAAGCGATTCAGGCCGGTTACGAACAGCACCACGTCGAACATCCCGAGTTCATGGGCCTGCACCACATGTCGGCCGACCAGGTCGAGGAATGCTGGCAGCTCCTGCGGCAATCGCTGAAATCCGTGTCCTACGAATGCCTCGCCCACGTCCCCGGCTATTCGCGCTGGCTCGACGGGCAGGACTGGACCGGCGCCTACCGCAGGCACCGGCGCAATCTGCAGCTCATCGGGCTCCCGGACGCGGGCCGTCGCTGGGTGCTCAAGAACCCGAGCCACCTGTTCGCCCTCGACGCGCTGCTGGACGTCTACCCGGACGCACTGGTCGTGCAGACCCATCGCGCGCCCAGCACCATCATCGCGTCGGTGTGCAGCTTGACCGAGCAGGCTTCGGAAGGGTGGTCGGACACCTTCCGCGGCGAGGTCGTCGGGCGCAGTCAGCTCGATCTGTGGGCGCGCGGCGCGGAACAGTTCGAGGCCGCGCGTGCCCGGCACGACCCGGCGCAGTTCTGCGACGTCCGGTACGAGGACTTCGTCGCCGACCCCATCGGCACCGTCGAAGGCGTCTACCAGCACTTCGGCCTCGATCTCTCTCCGCAGGCACGCGACGCGATGACCACGCTGCACGCGCGCAGCCGCACCGGAGACGCGAAACCGAGGCATCGCTACGCCCTCGCCGACTTCGGCCTGACCGCCGGGGAGGTCGACGAGCGGTTCGCCGGATATCTTGCCGCGCACCGGAGTTGACGCCGATTCGAGACCGGGCTTCTCGCCGAACCGGCCACACACGACAGGACCGCCCCCTAGGATCTGCCCGACGTTCCTTGAGCGGAGAGCAGGTATGGAGACCTTCACGTACACGATCCTCGAGATCATCCCGCGGGCATTGCTGCTGACAGTGGGGGTGATCGGCCTGGTCGTCTCGATCGGCCGGCGCTCGCGGGGCGGCTCCGGCCTGATGGTGGCCGGCTTCGTGGTCATGCTCGTCACGACCGCGTTGAGCATCGTCTGGCAGTTCATGCTGTCGGACCTGTCCGGCTGGATGGCGGACGACGAGATCAGCAGCGACCAGATGCGGGTGATCCTCACGGTGGTCAGCATCCTGCTCGGCCTGCTCGAGGCGCTGTCCTGGCTGCTGGTCGTGCTCGCGGTCATGAAGGGCAACCGGTCGCCGCAGCCCGGTTTCGCGCCGGGCGGGTACCCGGCGGGCGGGCAGCCGGGGTTCGCTCCGCAGGCCGGTTACGCCCAGCCCGGATACCCGCAGACCGGCTATGCGCAGCCGGGGTACCCGCAGCCCGGTCAGCCCGGTTACCCGCAGCCGGAGCCCGGCCAGCCCCAGCCCGGCCAGCCGCAGCCCGGGTACCCCCAGCCGGAGCCCGGCCAGCAGTCCGGCTACTACGCCCAGCCGCAGCCCCCTCAGCCCGGCTACCCCCAGCAAGAGCAGCCGCAACCGGGCCACTCCCAGCCCGAGCCGCCGCAGCCCAACCCGGGCGAAGGGCCGCAGCAGCCGCCGAACTGACCCCGGTCAGACCGCCGCTTCGGCTTCCGCCCGGGCAAGGATAGCCTCGACCGTCTCCTCGACGGTCAGGTCCGAAGTGTCCAGCCACAGCCCGAGGCGCGGCGTCTCTTCACGGAGGCAGGCGTCCAGCCCGGCGATCCCGGTGTCGCCCGGCTGGTACGCCACCTTCCCCCGTTCCGCCCGCCGAGCCGCGTCCCGCCGCGCCACCGCCTCGGCGCTCGGCGCGAGAACCACGACGTAACACGGCCGCGTGCGAAGCGCGCCGACCATTTCGGGCAGGTGCTCGCCGAGCACGATGTCTTGCAGCACCACGGTGAACCCGGCACCGGCGTACCCGTCCGCGACCTGAGCCGCGAGCGCGTACCGGAGCCGGAGCTGGCGGACCGCCTCGGCGGGCGGGTCGGCCGGGCCCATCTCGGCCCGGCCGTTGACCACCATCCGCCGGAACGCGTCACCGCGCACGTGCGCGGATTTCGGCAGCCGTTCGGCGAGCGCCTGCGCCACCGTCGACTTGCCCGCGGCTTGGATCCCGGTCACCACGAAGATCGTCACCCGGAAACCCTGCCTTCGTCACGACCGGGCCGCCAGCGATTTTCAGCGTCGCTGCCTCCGCCGCCGCGCAGCCACCAGCAGCACGAAACCGCTGAGCAAGCTGAACAGCGAACCGAACAAGAGGTCCAGGAACGGCGTGCCGGTCGAGGCCAGCGGCGGTGTTCCCGGCGGAACGACCGGCGGGACGCCTGAAGTTCCCGGATTTCCCGGAGTCACCGGAGTGTCTGTGCCGCAACCGAGTTCGGTGCCGGTGACACAGTTGGTCCCGGGGTTCGGCGAGACGACGACGTTGCGCAGCCGGCTCCCGGCAGCGGCGTCGGGTTTGACGGTGATCGAGTAGGTGACCGTGACGGCCTGGCCGGCCACCAGCTTCCCGCGCCAGGTCAGCCGCGAGCCGGTCTGGTCGATGGTGCCGCTGGTGGCTTGGGCGTCCTGGTTGTAGGCGGCGTCGTCCAGCACGTCGGCGAGGTCGTCGACGAACGACGCGTCCGGATAGACCGCGGTGCCGGTGTTGACGAGGTCGACGACGTAGGTGACCTTGTCCCCCGGTTTCGCCGTCGCCGCGAGCACGCGCTTGGTGACGGTCATCTCGCGCACTGGGGTTTCGGTGCCGCAAGCCGGGTCCCGGGTCAGGCAGTTCGTGTCGTCCGGGCTGGTGACGGCGTTGCGCAGGATCCTGTCACCGCGAGGCGGATCCCCGACCGTCACCGAGTATTTGATCGTGACCTGCTCGCCCGCGGCGACCGGGCCGGTCCACTGCAGACGCGGAGGGTCGTAGCGGACGGTTCCGGCGGTCGCCGTGGCATCGCCGTGGTAGGCCGCGTCGTCCAGGACCCCGGACAGGTCGTCGGTGAACGACGCTTCCGGTTGCGGCGCCTCGCCGAGGTTGCGCACGGTCACGGTGTAGGTGACCTTCCCGCCCGGCTCGGCGATCCCCGGATCGGCGGTCTTGGTGATCCGCAGGTGCGGTTTCGGCAGCACCACGCGGCAGTCCGGATCGGCCGAGCCCTCCGGGCAGTTCGACCCGGTTCCGGTGACAGTGTTGACGAGCCGGTGGTCGCCGGCGTTGGTCACGGTGACGGAGTACGTGATGGTCGCGGTGGCGCCCTTGGCCAGGTTTCCCGTCCAGGTCAGGTTCGGCGGCGCGACGACCGCGGTGCCGGTATCCGCTTTGGCGTCGCCGTTGTAGGTCGCGTCGTCGAGCACGCCCGCGAGGTTGTCGGTGAACGACGCGTCCCGGTAGTCGGCCTCGCCGACGTTCTCCACGGTGACCGTGTAGCTGACCCGGTCGCCGGTCTTGATTTCCGCCGGGGTCGCGGTCTTCGTGATCTTCAGCGCCGGCAACGGCGTGACCGTTCCGCAGTCCGGATCGTGCCCGCCGGGCGGGCAGTTGCCGCCGCCGGTGACCGCGTTGGCGAGTTTCTTGTCGCCGCGCGGCGGGTCCTGCACGGTGACGGTGTAGGTGATCGTCACCGTCGCGCCGGCCGCGACGTCGCCGTTCCAGGTCAGTTTCGGTGCGGCGTAAGCGGTTGTGCCGCTCGTCGCGTGCGCGTCGTTGTTGTAGTTCGCGTCGTCGAGGACGCCGGTCAGGTCGTCGGTGACGGTGGCGCCGCGGTAGGCGGTCTTCCCGTCGTTGGCGACCAGGACGTTGTAGGTGACGGTGTCGCCGGGCCGCGGATCCGACGGGGTCGCAGTCTTCTTGACGTGCAGGCGGGCGACGGGGGTCACCGGGTTGCAGTCCGGTTCGGTGTTGCCGGGCGGGCAGGTGGAGTCGGGCGGGCCGGTGATCGCGTTGCGGAGTTCGCTGTCGCCGGTGTGCGTCGCGCTGACGGTGACCGAGTAGGTGATCGTCGCGGTCGCGCCTGCGGGCAGGTCGGCAGTCCAGGTCAGGGTGGGTTCGGTGTAGTCGAGCGTGCCAGTGGTGGCGGTGGCGTCGTTGTTGTAGGTCGCGTCGTCCAGGACACGGCTCAGGTCGTCGGTGAACCGCGCGCCTCGATACGTTGCGCTGCCCGGGTTTCGGGCGGTCACCGTGTACGTGACCTTGTCGCCGGGCTGCGCGGCCGCGGGCGAGGCGGTCTTCGACAGTTCGAGGGCGCCGATGCCGGTGTCGGTGGTGCAGTCCGGGTCGGTGTTGCCGGGCGGGCAGGTCGAGCCGTCCGGCCCGGTGACGAGGTTGCGCAGGTGCTTGTCGCCGGCGGGCGGGGTGCCGACCGTGACGGAGTAGCGCACGGTCACGGTGGCGCCTGCCGCGACGTCGCCTGTCCAGTGCAACCGCGGAGCGTCGAAGGATGTGGTGCCTGAGGTGGCTGTCGCGTCGTTGTTCCACGTCGCGTCGTCGAGCACGCCGGAGAGGTCGTCGGTGAACGACGCTCCCGGATAGGCGGCCTCGCCGATGTTGCGCACGGTCACGGTGTAGCCGACCCGCTCGCCGGGCTGGACGTCCGTCTTGTCCGCGGTCTTCTTGATTTCGAGCGCACCGATCGGGGTGGTCGTGGTGCAGGACGGATCGGTGCTGTCCGGTGCGCAGTTCGATCCCGCGGGGCCGGTCACGGCGTTGCGCAGGTTGTGGTCGCCTCGGGGCGGCGCGTGCACGGTGACCGTGTAGCGGATCGTGACGGTCTGGGCGGCCGGAATGTCGCCAGTCCAGGACAATTTCGCCGTGTCCGGATCGTATCCCGGTTGCGCCGACGCGGGAGTGCCGCCGATGGCGGCAGCGGCGTCGTTGTTGTAGGCAGCGTCGTCGATCACGCCGGTCAGATCGTCGGTCAGGTGGACTGCGGTCGCCGTCGCGCCGCCGAGGTTCTCCGCGGTGATCGTGTACGTGACGGTGTCGCCAGGCTTCGCGGTGGCGGGCGAGGCCGTCTTCCGGATCACCAAACCGGAAATCGGTTCGTCGGTGGTGCACTCCGGGTCCGTGCCGCAGTTCGAACCGTCCGGGCCTACGACCCGGTTGACCAGGCGACGGTTTCCGCCCGGCGGATCGGCCACCGTCACCGTGTACGTGATGGTGACCGTGGCGCCCGCCGCGACGTCGCCGGTCCAGCGCAGCGCTCGTCCTGGTTCGTCGTAGGCGACCGTGCCTCCCGTTGCCCGGGCATCGTTGTTGTAGGCGGCGTCGTCGAGGACATCGGTCAGGTCGTCCGTGACGCTCGCCCCGCGCCACTCAGCCTGGCCGTCGTTGGTCACGGTGACCGTGTACGTGACGACGCTGCCCGGGCTCGGATTGGCGGGCGAGGCATGTTTCGCGATTTTCAGCGTGGCGATCGGGACCACCGTCGAACACGCCGGATCCTGAGACGCCTCGGCGCAGTTGCTTTCCGGCACCGTCACGACGTTGGTCAGCTTTTTGTCCCCGCCGGGCGGTTTTCCCACGGTCACCGAATAGGTCATGGTGACGCTCTCGCCCGGCGCGATCGCCCCGGTCCAGGTCAGCTTCCGGCCGTCGTAGCTCGGCTGGGTCGGTGTCGGCGCACCGCCGGTCGTGGTGGCCGCGTCGTTGTTGTACGCGGCGTCGTCGAGGACGGCGCTCAGGTCGTCGGTCAGCCGGGCGGCCGGGGCGGGAGCGTCGCCCTCGTTGGCGATCGTCACCGTGTACCGCACGGTGTCCCCCGGCTTCGCGGTCTGCTCGCTGGCGGTTTTGCGCACCACGAGCCGGGAGGTCAGGTTCGGCGCGATCGAGCAGCTGGCCAGGTCGGTGATCGGCCAGGAGCCGCCGGATTCGGACTTGATCCGCCCGACCTGGTTGTCCTGGGCGTTGCCGCCCGGCACCAGCGTCGACGCCCCGGTCTTCGGGTCCACTTTGTACAGTGCGCCGCCGTAGTAGCCGAGATAGATCGACCCGTGGAAGTAGGCCATTCCGTAGTTGTTGAACCCGTTGCCCGACCCCGGTCCGACGACGCGGACCGCGCGCGTCGTGGTGCCCGTCGCCGGGTCGAGCCGGTAGACGTAGGTCGAGCCGCCGTAGGAAATGCCGTAGTACGCACCGCCGTCGGCGTCCACGAACAGGTCCGGCACCAGCGATCCGCCGCGGAAAACGGGATCGTCCGACGGGACCGGGGTCAGGTTCGAGCCCCTGGTCCAGACGGTTGTCGCGCCGGTCGCGAGGTTCATCCCGAACAGCTTCGGCGCGCCGCCGTTCTGCGCGCCGAACAGCATCCCGCTGCCCGGGTCCTCGGCGATGCCGCCCCAGTTCGTCCCGGCGGGCAGCTGCCGGGTCTCGCCGTTCGCGATCTCGTCGGTGGCCTGGCCGGTCCCGGAAACGTGCTTGTACAGCGTCCGGTTCGCGCTCGTATAGCTGGAATAGAATGCCGCCGGACGGCCGGTGTCGGGGTCTTTGCCGAGCGCCATATTGGTCGACCAGTAATCCGGCGGGCCGCTGCCCGCCCGTTTGCTGATGACGGTGTTCTGGATTTCGGCGTCCCCGGCGGAGTCGGTGCGGAACTGCATCCCCGACCGGAAATTGCTGTAATAGAGATGGTCGCAGTCGAAAACGGACGGGCTCTGCTCGCCTTCGACCGGCCACGTCTGCGCCGAGGCGGGTGCCGCACCGGCCACCGCCAGGCCCGATGCCGCGACCGCCGTCACGAGAGCCTGCACGGCCAGCCGCCGGACCGCTTTCCCGCTCCTACCCGCCCAGCGCACCATGATCGCATCGAATCAACACGAACCGCCGCGGACAACTCGAAAGCGCGGCGAGGCGCACAACTCACCCACTTGAGGTCGCCTTGGCCGCCGGAAATACCCGCCGGTTCGCGGCTTTCCCTTTTCTTTACCGCGAGACAGTCGCCTGGACGAGATCGTAGGCCAGGTCCATTCGGACGCCGTCGGGATTGGCGAGCCCATTCTCGTCGTACCAGGAGGCGTCGGCCTCCGGATGCGGCCCGCTGACGCCGACCCGCCCCTTGCCGTACGAGGCGACGACCGCCGCGGCCGCCCCGTTGGGGTAGGTCGCGAGCACGGTGGCGTCGGCCCCCTCGTTCAGGCGAAACGCAGGCCCGTCCTGGAAATACATATGCCGCGGCTTGCCCCGCCAGCTGACCTCGACGACGGTGTCGCGCTCGTCCGGAACCGTGGAGCCGGGAGAACCCGCGTACCCGTGCGTGTCGCCGGGCAGCAAGCCGAACCCGGGATCGCGGCCGGCCAGGTAACCGCCGAAGCACAGGCCGAGATAACTGCCGCCGCCCCGCACCCAGTCGCGGACCGCGTCGGCGGACCCGTCCAGGTCCCGCCAGGTCCGGTCGAGGTCCTGGCCTCCGCCCGGCTGGACGTACAACTGCGCCTGCGCCAGCACGGCCGCGGTGAGCGGCTTTCCGGTGCCTGGGCCCACGTACTCGACCCGATAGTGCTCCGGTGCCCGGCGGAGCAGGTCAGCCACCGCGGGCCCGCATTCCGCGCAACCCTGCGGCCCGTTGTACACCAGCGCGAGCGGCGCTTCGGCACTTCGCGCCGGAGGTTTCGCTTCAGCTTCCGGCTGACCGCACCCCGCGGCCAGCAGCGCGGCGGCCGAGAGGAAACCGCACAGCGGCCGTAGCCGCCGCGAGCGTCGGCGGTCCGCAGTACCGGACATGGTTTTCCCTCTCCCTCGTGATCGCCGAGCCAGTCTAGCGCTACCCGTTAGCTTTTCGTAACAGCGCGGTTTCTGGCCTGATAGGGTCCGTCTCTGCCCTTTCGCCCGTATCGATCGTGCCGCACCAGACCAGTTTCCGGCCGGATTTCCCCGGTCCGGCACTCCGCTTCCAAGGAACTCCCATGCCCGCCTGGCCCGCCACCGAGGCCGACGCCCTCGCCGAACAACACCGCCTGCGCGCCCTGGTGGACCCGACCGGCCCAGCCCTCTCCGACGGCGCCCTGGTCGCGGGCGTCGACGTCGCCTACGACGACGAACGGGACGCAGTCGTCGCGGCGGCCGTGCTCGTCGACTTCACCTCGCTCGAGACGGTGGAAGAGACGACCGCGGCCGGGCCGGTCAGCTTCCCCTACGTGCCGGGTTTGCTCGCCTTCCGGGAACTCCCGCCGGTCTTGGACGCCTTGGCCGCGCTCCGCCACCGCCCGGACCTCGTCCTCTGCGACGGCTACGGCCTCGCCCACCCGCGCCGGCTCGGTTTGGCCAGCCACCTCGGAGTCCTGACCGGCCTCCGGACGGCCGGGGTCGCCAAAACACCGTTCACCTTCACGCACGACCAGCCCGGCCCGGCGCGCGGAGACTGGTCGCCGCTGCTGGACGGCGCGGAGGTCGTCGGGCGGGCGCTGCGTACTCGGGAGGGGGTCAAGCCGGTCTTCGTGTCGGTTGGCCATCGGATCGGGTTGGCGGAGGCTTGCGAGGCGACACTGGCGTTGACGTCGGGCTACCGCCTGCCGGAGACGACCCGCCGCGCGGATTCCCTGTGCCGCCGGGCGTTGGCGGAAGCTGTGCGCTGAGTTCCAGCGCCCCCGACGCCCCCCGGGCGCTGCTCCATCTGGGCTACCGAACGATCAACTCCCCCGTTTCTGTCGGTGCCGCCTCTCACACTGGCCGGGATCCAGCACTGCCGTGAAACAGAAATCGCCGGGCAGCCGATCCAGTCCGCACCACTGCGGCGGCGGTGGTCGTTTCCGGTTCCGAGGGGAGAATGATGGGGACAGAAACCGGTTGGGTGACGTTGCCCGACGGACGAAAAGTCAAACTGGGCGACGGCGGGGGCAAGAAGAAGGGCGGCGGTGCCGCGGTCGCCGCAGTGGCGGCTGTCGCGATCGCAGCCGTCAGTTCGGGTGCCACGGTGAGCGGTTTGGCCGGTTCCGGCTCGAGCACTGGCGGCGGAACGTTCGCCGAGAATGTCGCCGGTGACGTCGTCGACGGGCTTCCTGGCCGCAGCCTTCCGCAACGCACGGCGAAAGCTCGGGAGTCGGCGAAGCGGGGCGATTGGAAAGAGTCCTGGAGCCGGATGAAAATGAAGGAACTGCGGCACAAAATCGAGCACGAGGCCGAGTGTCTTTCCGCAGCGACCGGCAGGGTCCGGGAGTTTCTCGCCCGCACCCCCTGCACCTCGCTGGACCGGATGCTGCTGGCCGTCGGCGACGGGCACGACAACGCCGCGGTCGTGTCCGTCGTGCGAGTCGGGTTCAAGTCCGCCAAGCACCGCAACAGCTTTCAGGACGTGGAGACGGAGCAAGGCAGCGGAGACGTGCGCCCGCTGGAGATTTCTCTCGCGCTCGGCGTCGCCGGCGTGTCGTTCACCGGTTTGAACTATCGCGATCGCCGGGACAAGAACGCCTTGGTCGTCGCCGAGGCCGATACCGCCACCGGGCACCTCGACGGCTCGACCTTGAAAGCGCTGGCCGATGTCGCCCGGTTCATGCCGGTCGCTTGATTTGCTCCAGACCGCAGGAGGAAGCATCCCCGCAACGGGACAGGAATCGGCCGATCTGGTCGACCGGGACCGCGTCTCCCCGGTCGACCAGATCATCTTCGACCACCTGCACGAAACCGGCCTGCTACCCAACACTCCACATTAGACAGTCACCCCGCCGAACCCCGCCCCCGCCACACGAGCAACGCCCAGACGAGCAACACCGCTCCCGCCGCCCCGAGAACCAGGTCCGCCCACTGCGGCACCCCGGCCCAGCGCAGCAGCCCCGCGACCCCGAAGCTCGTGCCCCAGCCGGCTTCGGTGATCGCCGAGCCGAAGCCCTGGACGAACAGAATCACTCCGAGCAGCACCCGCGCGCCTTGCGCTTGCCGCCCGCTCCGCTGTGTCTCCATAGAGAAAACCCCCGTTTCGATGCGCTTGCATCGGAACCCTAGCAGTGATCCGATGCAGACGCATCGCTACCCTGGTCCCATGCCGAAACAGGTGGATCACGACAGCAGGCGGCGGCACCTCGCCGAAGCGGTGTGTTCGCTGGTCAGCTCGCGCGGGCTGGAGGGCGTGACGCTGCGCGAGGTGGCCGCGGAAGCCGGGATGTCGATGGGCGCGGTGCAGCGTTGTTTCCGCACCAAAGCAGAAATGCTGCTGTTCGCCCAGGAGCACGTGAACCGGGAAGTCGCCGCCCGCGCGCAGGAGCGCATCGGCGACGGGTCGGCGGCCGTGATGCTGGAGCAGGCACTGACCGCTCTGCTCGCGGTGGACGATCCGGGCCTGGTCAGCGCACGGGTGTGGATCGCGTTCACCGCGCAGGCGGTGGTCGACCCGACATTGGCGGCCGCGCACGAGGAGCACTACGCCGGGCTCACCGAAATGCTCACCGTCCTGCTGAAGGCGGCTCAGGACAGCGGCCACGTCCGCAGCGGCCTCGACCTCAAACGAGAAGCCGAGGCCGCCCTGACGATCGCGGACGGGCTGACCTTGCAGGTTCTGCTCGGCAGGCACACCCCGGACTCAGCCGTGGCGGAGCTGCGAAGGCAGACGGCGCACCTTTGGGTCTAAGCCGAAGCGCCGTTACGCCCCAGCGGTTTCCGGCGTCCCGTATCCCCCTCCCCCGCCGGATTCGCAGCGCAGCACGTCTCCCCGGCGCACCCGGAGACTGTTGACCTTCAGCATCTCCCGAGCCTCCGGCGTGCCCGGGTTCAGCACCACGCGCGGCGGCGCACCCGCTGACCCGCCGAAAAGGCCCCACGCGGGCGTCACCGAGCGCTCCCACCACAGCGACAGATCCTGGTCGGCCTCCATCACGTACTCCCGGATCACGCCGTCTCCCCCGCGCCAGCGCCCCGCGCCGCCCGAGGCCGTGCGGATGCGGTATTCGTTCACCCGCACCGGATACAGCGTTTCGACGACCTCGACCGGCAGGTCCCGCAGCGAGCCGTTGACGTTGTTGATCAGCGCGGTCTCCCCGTCGCCGCCCTCCCACGCGCCCCAGCCGCCGACGGTCGCCTCCAGCGTCACGAACGGCTCCCCGGTCCGGGGATGGTCCCCGGCGAACTGCACGATCATCGAATCGCCATAGCTGGCCGCGGCGACCCGGTCCGGCATCGCGGGCGCGAGTGCGGCGACGACGAGGTCGATGAGCATGCCGAGGCTGGAGTAGTAGTACTGGCACGCGGCGGGCTCGCGCGCGCCGAGCATCGACCCGTCGCGCACCTGCACGTCCAGTGGTGCGAAAGACCCGCCGTTCAGGCTCACCTGCGGCGAGATCAGCAGTTTGTACCCCACCCTCGCGGCCGAAATCGCCTGGGAGCGGCCGCAGTTGACCGGTCCGGTGGCCTGGTCGGCGCAGTCGGTGAGGTCGATCGTCATCGATTCGCCTTCGACGACCACCCGCACGCGCACTTTCAGCGGCGTGTCCGGGTCGATGGCGTCGTTGTCCAGGTAGCCGGTCGCCTCGTACTGGCCGTCCGGGATCGCCTCGATCCGTTCGCGTTCCAGCCGTTCGGTCTGGGCGAAAATCTGCTCGCGCGCGGCGTCGACGGTTTCCGCGCCGTAGCGGGCGAACAACTCGCCGAGACGCCGAACGCCCATCCGAGCACACGCGATCTGCGCGCGCATGTCTCCGAGGGTCACGTACGGGAAGCGCACGTTCGTCTCGATCAGCCGCAGGATGTCCGCGCATTCGACGCCGCCCGCGACGATCCGCGTCGGCCCCATCCGGAGGCCTTCTTGGTAGATGTTCGTGGAATCCATCGAACCGCCGGGGTCCTTGGAACCCATGTCGATCCAGTGCGCGCGCGAAGCCGCGAAGCCGGCCAGTTCGTCTCCGACGAAGATCGGCGCGTACACCGTGCAGTCGTTGAGGTGCGTGCCGCCGATGTAGGAATCGTTGAGCACCCACACGTCGCCGGGCTGCCAGACGTCCGCGCCGAACAGGTCCTCGGTGTGACTCGTGCAGATCTCCAGGTTCCCGAGGAAGATCGGCAGCCCCGACGACTGGCCGAGCACCCGGTGGTTCCGGTCCAGCAGCGCGACGGCGCAGTCTTTGCCCTCGTAGATCGTCGGCGTGTACGACGACCGGATCAGGGCCATGTTCATGTCCTCGGCCGCCTGGATCAGCGCCGAGCGGATGATTTCGGTGGTGACGGGGCTGATGCTCACGCGTGCTCCTCCTGCAGGTGATCGGCGGCCGCGAGGGTGACGACCAGGAACCCGTGGTCGTCGACGGCGAGTCCGGCGTCCGGCGGGACGACCGTGGTGGCGGTTTCCTCGTGCACGATCGCGGGTCCGGTCAACCGGCTGCCGGGCGCCAGCGAGGCGCGCGCCACGATCGTGGTGGGCACGGGCTTTCCGGCGAAAACGACGTCGCGGACCACCGGGTCCGGTCGCGCGGCGCTCGTTTCGGCCGCCGCTGGGGAGCGGTCGACCACGCCGTGGCCGGTGGTGCGGAGCGCGACGAACTGCACCGGCGCGCCGGGGGTGGCGTGGCCGTAGCGCTGGTGGTGGATTTCGGCGAAGCGCGCCTCGACGGCGGGCAGGAACTCCGGGCTGTCCACCGGGTCTCCGTCCAGGATCGGCACGGTCAAGGTGTAGTCCTGGCTTTCGTACCGCATGTCGACACCGTGCGTCACCGACTGGCGGTCTTCCGGGATTCCCTGCTCTCGCAACGCTTCCAGCGCCTGATCGCGCAGCGAGTCGAGCGCGGTGCGCAGGGCGCGGGTGTCGAGTTCGGCTCCGTTGGCGAAAAACTGCAGGGTGAAGTCCCGCCGGACGTCGGCTTCGAGCATGCCCCACGCGGAGAACGCGCCGGGGAACCGCGGCACGATCACCTCGGTGATGCCGATTTCCTGGGCGATGAACGCGGCGTGCATCGGGCCCGCGCCGCCGAACGCGAGCAGCGCGAACTGGCCCGGTTCGCGGCCGTGCTCGACGGTCAGGGTGCGGATCGCCTGCGCCATCTTGGCGTTGCCGACGTCGCAGATCCCGGACGCCAGCTCGACCGGGTCCATGCCGAGCCGCTGCGCCAGCGTCGCGACGGCCGTGTGCGCGGCGTCCAGGTCGAGCGGCATGCCCCCGCCCGCGAACGACTCGGGATCGACCCGGCCGAGCACGCAGTTCGCGTCGGTGACCGTCGCCTGCGTGCCGCCGCGCCCGTAGCACGCCGGGCCGGGCGCCGCGCCCGCCGATTCGGGGCCGACGCGCAGCGCGTCGCCCTCGGCGTAGGCGAGCGAACCGCCGCCCGCGCCGACGGTGTGCAGGTTGACCAGCGGCATCAGCAGCGGGAAACCCTCCGCTTCGCCGTCCGGCGAGACGTCGGCCGCGTAGTCCATCACCAGGGACACGTCGAACGAGGTCCCGCCCATGTCCACGCAGATCAGGTCTGGGCGGCCGAGCAGTTTCGCCGCCGCCACGCCGCCCATCGTGCCGCCGACCGGACCGGACAGCAGCGTCTGCAGCGGATGCCGCCGCGCGAACCCGGCGTTGACCAGACCGCCGGAGGACTGCATGACGTGCACCGGGACGTGCAGGCCCTTCTCGGTGAACCGCCCTTCGATGCGGTCGAGGTAGCGGTGCACCGACGGGCCGGTGTAGGCCTCGAGCACCGCGGTGGACGTGCGCTCGTACTCCCGCCATTCCGGCGCGACCTCGTGCGAGAGCACGACCAGCGCGTCGTCGCCGAGTTCCTGGCGCAGGATCTCGCCGGCGCGGCGTTCGTGCCCGGAATCCAAGTAGGAGAACAGGAAACACACCGCGACCGCTTCGAAACCCTCCTCGCGCACGCGTTTCGCGACCAGCCGCACTGCGTCCTCGTCGAGCGGTTCGAGTTCCGCGCCGGTGGCGTCGAGGCGTCCGGCGACCTCCGCGACCGCCTCCGGCCCGACCAGTGGCTCCGGCTTGCGGTAATGCAGGTCGAACAGCCGGTTCCGGTTGCCGCGCGCGATCCGGTAGACGTCGCCGATCCCCCGCGTGGTCAGGATCAGCACCTTCGCGCCGCGCCGTTCGAGCAGGGCGTTCAGCCCTTGCGTGGTGCCGTGCACGAAGAACTCGATCTCCGTGAACGGCAGGTCGAAGCCTTCCAGCGCGCCGAAAACGCCGCGCGCGAGGTCGTCGGGGGTGGTGAGCACCTTGCCCGCGTGCAGCCGCTGCGTCGCGCCGTCGTGGACGACCACGTCGGTGAAGGTGCCGCCGATGTCCATGGCGACCCGGTAGGTCATGAGAACTCCTTGTCGGATAACGGAAATCAGGTGAGCGCGCGGCCCTCGGTCTCGGGCAGCGGGAGAACGGCGAGCAGCGCGACGACGAGGAAGGCGACGATCGACGCGACGGTCAGCGAGGACGCGACGCCGTGGTCCATCATCGCGCCGATCACCGGCACGGAAACCGTGTTGGCCAGCAGGATCGCCGAGGTGGACCAGGAATAGCCGACGCCGCGCAGCCCGGTCGGCAGGACCTCGGCCGACCAGGTGTTCCAGATGCCCCACGCGCCGAGCGAGAAGAACGCGAGGATCAGGTTGCCCGCGTACAGCTGCGCGGAACCGGTGGCGAGGCCGAACAGCACGCCGCCGATCGCCGAGGCCAGCGCGAACAGCAGGAAGATCCGCTTGCGTCCGTGGCGGCGGGTCAGCCACGCGGCGAGCAGGTAGCCGGGAACGGACACCACCTGGGTCACCGCGACGAACCACAGCGCGCCGGACACGCTCAGCCCGCGGTTCTGCAGCAGGACCGGCAGCCACGTCTGCAAACCCCAGTAGCCCCAGCTGAAAGTGAACGACGTGAGCAGCAGCGGCAGGAACCGCAGCCGCACCGGCGAACGGAAGAGATTGCGCACCGCGCCCGCCTTGCGGTCCGCGTCCTCGACGGAAAACGTTGTGCCAGCCGGAATTTCCGCACCGAGACCGCGCAGCACGGCCGCAGCTTCCGCGTGCCGGCCGCGCCGGGCGAGCCAGTACGGCGATTCCGGCACCCAGCGCAGCACGGCGAACGCCCACAGCCCGGCCAGCGCGGCGACGACGGCGACCGCGCGCCAGCTGATCGTGCCGAGCGACTGGCTCACGCCGATGCACAGGAGCGTCCCGATGGGGAAACCGATGCTGAGCGCGACCGCGCCCTGGCCACGACGGGCGGTGGGCAGCAGTTCGAGGAAGTACGGGAACGTGACCGCGTAGACCCCGCCGAACGCGACGCCGGACAGGAACCGCAGCACCACGAACGGCCAGAACGCCGGCGAAAGCCCCGCGGCCAGCGCGAGCACCGCGTAGATCAACAGGCTCGCGACCGTCACGCGGCGGCGGCCGAGCCGGTCGATCAGCCCGCCCCACAGCAGCGCGCCGGGCACCATGCCGAACGCGACCGCGGACAGCGCCCAGCCGAGTTTCGTGTTGTCCACCCCGAACTCGTCCGCGATCCCGTTCGAGACGTAGACCAGGCCGACCTGTTCCCAGGCTTCGACGACGAACGCGAAGAACAGCACCGATCCAGCGAGCCAATGCCGCCGGGTCAGCCCCATCCCGGTGCAGACGTCGCCGACGGTCGGCGAAGCGGCGGCGGGCGGGGCGGGCTCGTGCGGGGCGGGCTCGTGCGGGGCGGCCATGGCGCCTCCTATCATCATCAAAACGTTTTGATGAGCTTTCGCGGCATCAAACCCGCGCGCCGGGGCGGTGTCAAGGCCTCCTCCGCCGGGCGGTGGGCGATACTGGGCCGTCCGGAGGCAGCGCGAAGGGGAACGACGGTGGACACCGACGGCGGCAAACGACCGGTCACGATCCGGGAGGTCGCCGAGCGCGCCGGGGTCTCGATCAGCACCGTTTCGCACGCGCTTTCCGGGCGCAGGCCCATTTCGGCGGCGACCAAGGCCCGGGTGCGCGAGGCCGCCGCGGAGCTGGGCTACGACCCGAACCCGAACGCGCGCTCGCTGCGCACCGGCCGCTCCGGGCTGGTCGGGCTCATCCTGCGGCCGCGCTACGCGGTGGCCGGCACGCCCGACCGCGCCGAGACGTTCAACCGGCTCGTCGGGTCGATCGCGACCGAGATGCTGCGGCACAAGACCGGCCTGATCCACGTGCCCGACCTGCACGACCCGGCGGTGGCGAGCGTGCCGATGGACGGCTGCATCGTCGCGCACCCCTACGGCGGCGACACCGCGCTCGCCGAACTGCTCGGCCGGGGCCTGCCGGTGGTGACCGTCGAGGAGGATCCGGAGCGGCCGGACCTGCCGTGGGCCGTGCGGCTGGACTATCCTCCGGTGGTCGAGGCGCTGCTGGACCACCTGCGCGACCAGGGCGCGCGGGACGTGCTGCTGCTGTCCGGCACCGAGGACAACGCCTGGAACCGGCGGCCGCGCGAAACCTATCTGGCGTGGTGCAAGCGGCGCGGGACCGTGCCGCGGACGGCCTTGCTCAGCGAGGGCCTGACCCCGGGGGACGTGCCGGAGCTGGTGCAGCCGTTGCTGTCCGGCCCGGACCGGCCGGACGCGATCGTGGTCGCGACCAGCGATTTCGCGCCGCTGATCGCCGAAGCCGCTGCGGCGCAGGGCCTGCGCATCCCGGACGACCTGCTGCTCGCAGCGTTGACCGACAGCGAACACGCCCGCACGAGCACGCCGCCGGTCACCGCGATGGACCTGACCCACGAAGCACTGGCCGAACGCGCGGTGGAGCTGATGCTGGCGCGGCTTTCCGGGGCCGAGACGCCCGAGGGCCCGGTGTTTCTGACCCCCGAACTGCGGCTGCGGGAATCGACTCAGCGGCGCGAGTAGCGCGCCGGATCACAGCTCCTCAGCGGACAACGCGAGCCACAGCTCCAATCGATCGCGCGGCCGGTCCAGCCGCCGCCGGGAAACCCGCTCCGCAGTGCGCAACCGGGTCCGCACCGTATTGCGGTGCACGCCCAGCTCTCGCGCGGCCGTTTCCAGGTTGCCGTCCGCGTCGAGGTAGCAGCGCAGCGTCGGCACCAGTTCGCTGCCGGTGCGGCGATCGTGCTCCCGCAGCGATCCGAGCACCGCGGTGGTGAACGGGGCCAGCGCCGCCGGGCGCAACGCCTCGCGCAGCAGACCCCACGAGGACGCCTGTTCAGCGTCCACATAGGACGAATCGGCGGGCACGACGTCGGCGGCCCGGCGGATCGCGGCCGGAATCCCGGCGACATCCGGCGAGACAGTCGCTCCGCAGCCGACCGGAACCCCGGTCAGTTCCGCAGCCCTCGCCCGGATCCGTGCGCCGAGCCCGGCCGCAGCAGGCAACACCGCCGCGAGACCGCCTGGGCACGGGGTCAGCAAGAGCCGGTCCTGGTCGGTTTTCCCGGCCACGTCGGCGATCGCGTCGAGCACCGCGGCGAGCGGATCGTCGACAGACAACGCGAAGACCGCGACCTCAAACGGCGGTTCCGGCAGCAGCGACTCGTCCGGTTCCGCGACTGCGGGGAGCAAGCGCGCCCGCTGTTCGTGCAAGGTGCGGCGGAGCGCGCGGATGCCCAGCAAGGTCATGCCGAGCAGCACCGCTGCGTGGTTGACCAGCAGACGCTGATGCGTCGGATCGCCTGCCGGGCAGTCGAGCGCCAGCCAGCCGCGCGGATGTCCGGACAGCCCGATGCTGTGCACGACCAGATACCGGCCCTCGTGTTCCTCCGCGCCCGCCGCCTGCGCCGGTCCGGCGATCCCGGCGACCAGTTCGCGCGCTCGTTCGTGCCACGACCGCTCCCCCGCCGGATGCGCCGCGCGCGGCCGTCCCTCGACGTCCAGCAGCAGCGCTTCGCCGCCGACTCCCTTCGCCAGCTCGGCCAGGATCCCGCGATCGCCGGACCGCAGCGCCGCCCGCGCGATCGCCTCCTGCACCGCGATCGCGTGCCGTTCCGCGCGCAGCGCCGCCTCCGCGTGCCAGCGCGCGACCGCCTGGCTGACCGCGATGAACGGCGTCGTCCCCAGCACGCCCACCACCGGCAGTTCGCACGCCTCGGCTTCTTCGAGCACCTCCGGCGGCAACGCCTCCAGCACCTCCGCGGCGAAGCCGAGCCCGGCCGCGCCCGCCTCGGCCAGCCGCCGCACGTACGCCCGCCGTCCCGGTTCGTCGGCGGGCAGCCCGAGCCCGATCGTCAGCACCAGCTCGCCGCCGCGCAGCCACGGCACCGGGTCGGCGACCTCGATCGCGTGCGCCCAGGCAACTTCCCGGCCCAGCCCGGCCCGTCCGGCGAGCAAGCCCAGCTCAAGCCCTTCGAACCGGAGCACACCCGCCACGGTCAGCACAGCCGCCTCCCAGTGCGGTTCGCACAAAACGATCTTCGGCAAAGGACACATCGTACAGCGGTCTCCGGCCGGTTCCGCGGTTAGCGTGACCCGAACCGATCCCCCGGAGCAGTGGGAGCCCCCATGACCGCATCCGCCTCGAGCGCCCGCCGCGCGGCCGCCGCGGCGTTCGTCGGAACAACGATCGAGTGGTACGACTTCTACGCCTACTCGACCGCCGCGAGCCTCGTGTTCGGCAAGCTGTTCTTCCCCGAAGGCACCAGCCCGCTGGTCGGGCTCATGGCGTCGTTCGCCACCTACGCGGTCGGCTTCCTCGCCCGTCCGCTCGGCGGCATCGTGTTCGGGCATTTCGGCGACCGCGTCGGACGCAAAGCCGCGCTCGTGACGACGTTGCTGATCATGGGGATCGCGACGTTCGCCACCGGCCTGCTGCCCACTTACGCCACTGCCGGGGTGCTCGCGCCGCTGCTGCTCGTGGTGCTGCGGTTCGCGCAGGGGCTCGCGGTCGGCGGCGAATGGGGCGGCGCGGTCCTGATGGCCGTGGAGCACGCGCCGGCCGGGCGCAAGACGTTCTACGGTTCGTTCGCTCAGCTCGGGAACCCGGCCGGGGCGCTGCTCGCTTCGGGGCTTTTCGGCCTGCTCGCCGGCCAGGGCGACGGGGCGCTCGCCGCGGGCGGCTGGCGGGTGCCGTTCCTGCTGTCGGCGGTGCTCGTGGTCGTCGGCCTGGTGATCCGGCTGAAGGTCGAGGAATCGCCGGTGTTCAAGCAGGCGGAACCAGTCGCCGAACTGCCGGTGCGGCTCGCGCTGCGCACCTCGTGGCGGCAGATCCTGCGCGGGATCGGCGCGCTGCCGGTGGCCGTCGGCGGCTACTACATCGTCACCACCTTCCTGCTCGGCTATTCGACAGCCGATCTGCACGTGAGCGAGGAACTCGTGCTGACCGGGCTCAGCATCGCGTCCTTGGTGGAACTGGTCGCGACCGTCGGCGTCGCGTGGCTCGGCGACCGGTTCGGCGGACGGCGCGTGGTGATCATCGGGCTGCTCGGCGTCGCGGTGCTGGCCGCGCCGCAGTTCCTCGTGATGGGCAGCGGCAGCACCGGGCTGATTTTCCTGACGCTGTCGCTGATGCGGCTCGTCATGGCCGCCACCTACGGGCCGATCGCGGCGATCCTCGCGCAGATGTTCCCCGCCCGCGCCCGCTACACCAGCATCTCGCTGTCCTATCAGGTCGCCGGCGCCGTCTTCGGCGGATTCTCGCCGCTGGCCTGCACCGCGCTCGTCGCCGGATTCGGCGGCGTGGCTCCGGTGATCGTCCTGCTCGTCGTGATGTGCCTGGTCAGCATCGCCTGCCTGCGCGGTGCGCCGCAGCTGTCCGACGACGTCCCCCAGCCCCACCGAACGGAGATCGCCCGTGGCTGACGTCCTGATCCACCGCGCCCGGGTCCTGACCATGGACCCGGACCTCGACGGAACCGACGCGGTGCTCGTCCGCGACGGCCGCGTCGCCGCGCTCGGCGCGGCGGCGGTCGCGCAGGCGGCGCCGGAGGCCGAACGCGTTGACGCGCGCGGCGCGACGGTGCTGCCCGGCTTCGTCGACCCGCACAACCACCTGCTGTCCACCGCGGAATCCCTTGCCGCGGAAGACGCCAGCTACCCGGCTGTGTCCACTGTGGACGACCTGGTCGAAATGGTCGCCAAAGCCGCCGCGCGCACGCCCGCAGGACAGTGGATCCGCGCCTTCGGCATGGACGACGCGAAGTACCCGGAAGGCCGCCCGACCCGGCAACGGCTCGACGAGGCGACCACCGAGCACCCGGTGATCGTCTACCACGTCTCCGGCCACCACGCCGTGGTCAACTCCGCCGCGCTGCAGTGGCGCGGCATCGGCAGCGACGTCGCCGATCCGGCGGGCGGGCAGTTCCTCCGCGACGCGGCCGGCCGGCTGACCGGCATGGTGCTCGACTCCGCGATGCAGCTGCTGCTGCCGGTCGCGGTCGAAATCGGCTGCCACGGCCCGAATTTCCACACCGACCTGCCGTTCGAACAGCTGTCCGGATGGCTCGGCGACGCGGGCAGGCACTACGTGGAAGCCGGGCTGACGACCATCGCCGACCCGCAAGTTTCGGCGCGTGAACTACGGGTGTACCGGGCAGCCCGCGCGGCCGGGCGGCTTCCGGTGCGCACGGTCGCGATGCCGTTGTCGCACCAGCTCGACGCGCTCGCCGCGGTCGGCCTCGGCGACCCGTTCGGCGACGACTGGCTGAGCCTCGGCGCGATGAAGTTCTACTCCGACGGCACGCTCATCGGCGGCACCGCGGTGTTCAGCGAGCCCTACGGCGAACACGGAGAATTCACCGGCAGCCTCTACTGGCCCGCCGACGACCTCGCCGCATTGGTGGAACGCGCCGCCCGGGCCGGATGGCGAGTCGCCGTCCACACGCAGGGCGACCTGGCGATGGAGAACACTTTGCGGGCGCTCGAAGCGGGCTCCCGCGCTTACGGCGACGACTTCCGCCCCCGGATCGAACACTGCGGCTACCCCACCCGCGAGCACGTCCGCCGGTTCGCCGGACTGGGCGTGATCCCGGTGAACCAGCCGAACTTCCTGCACGACAGCGGCGGAGACTTCCTGCGCCGCCTCGGCGACCGCGCCCACCGGCTCCAGCCGCTCCGCGAGGAACTCGACGCGGGGCTGCGCCCGGCGCTGTCCAGCGATTCGTTCGTTTCGTCGTTCAAACCGCTGCACACGATCGCGAACGCGATGCTCCGGCAGACCCGCGAAGGCGCGGACATCGGTGCGGAGCAAGCGGTTTCGCTGCACGAGGCACTGCGCGCGCACACGCTCGACGCGGCGTACACGCTCGGCATGGAGGACCGGATCGGCTCGCTGACGCCGGGCAAACTCGGCGATGTCGTCGTGCTGGACGCGGACCTCGAACAGACGCGCCCGGAGAAGTTCGGCGACGTGCACGTGACGGCCACGGTGCTGGACGGGCGGATCGTGCACCAGCGGTGAAAACAGCCAGCCTGCCGCGGAGCCCCAGGGC